>NZ_JBFTEP010000112.1:0-12233 GCF_047229365.1 Cellulomonas pasadenensis
CCCGCGCACCGCCGCCGAGCTCGTCGACGCCGGCCGCGAGCTCGGCCGTGCCGCCGGCGAGGTCGCCGGCGCCGTCGGCGAGCCGCGCGTTGCCGTCCGCGAGCGACCGCGCCCCGTCGGCGAGCTGCGTCGCGCCGTCGGCGGCCTGGCCGAGCTGGTCCTGCAGGGTCGAGAACCCGACGAGCACGTTCTCGAGGTACGTCGTGGTGAGCTGGTTGCCGAGCACCTGCGTGGCCGTGGCCGTCACGGCCCGCGCCACGACCTCGTCCACCGCGGTGGAGCGGTCGGGCGTCGTGACCTCGACGGTCGCCTGCCGCGGCGTGCCGTCGGGGGCGGCGAAGGACGTGGCGGCGGCGGAGAAGTCGGCGGGGATGGTGACCGCGGCGGCGTACCGGCCGTCGGCGAGGCCGGCGGTCGCGTCGTCCTCGTCGGTGACGACCCAGTCGTACGTCGCCGCGGCGCCCTCGCCCTCGGTGAGCGCACCGGCGAGCTGCCGGCCGAGCGGCGTGTACTGCCCGTCGAGCGTGACGGGCTCGTCCTCGTTGACCACGGCCGCCTGCACGCGGTCGAGCCGGTCGGCGGGGTCCCACGTGCCGGCGAGCAGCACGAGGGCGAGCGCGAGCGGGGCAGCGAGCGCGACGACGACGGCCGGTAGGCGGCGGACCCGGCGCGGGCCGGCGGTGGTGGGGGTGCTCATGGGTGTCTTCCTCCTCGCCGGTCAGGCGCGGGCGGCCGCGACGTCCTGCGGCGCGACGGTGGTCACGGGGGTGCGGGTGGGCAGGAGGTCGTCCGGGCCGAGCGGCCCGACGGCGCCGACGACCAGCGCGGCCACGCCGCCGTCCAGGGCGCGGCGCAGGAGCCCGGCGACGCGGGCACGGTCCGCCGCGTCGGTGACGACGTCGGTGCGGTCGACGACGAGCACGCGCGGCCGCTCGGCGCCGGCGGCGGCGAGGCCGTCGACGCCGTCGGTGCGCAGGTCGACGTACCCGGCGCGGCGGCGCACGGCCGCGGCACGCACGGGCAGCACGAGCCCGTCGACCTTGAGGTCGCCGGCGAGCGGCTCGAGGCGGCCGGCGAGCGTGAGCAGGAGGGCGGTGACGCGCGCCGGCTCCTCGGCGCGCACGACCAGCACGCCGCCCGTGCGCACGGCCAGGTCGACCTCGTCGGTGCCGTCGGCGACGGCGGGCCGCAGGTGCCGCGCGGCGAGCACGACGTCGTCGTCCCCGGGCCACGACGCCAGCGCGAGCTCGCGGTGCAGCGCCTCGCCCTCGACGTCGAACGACGGCAGCGCGCGGTCGAGCCACCGCGGCATCCACCACGCCCTGTCGCCGAGCAGCTGCATGACGGCCGGCACGAGGGTCATGCGGACGACGAACGCGTCGACCGCGACGCCGACGGCCAGGCCGAGCGCGATGGGCTTGATGTTGATGTCGCCCTCGGGGACGAACGCGAAGAAGACGGCGACCATGATGACCGCGGCCGCGGTGACCACCTTCGCGGAGCCGAGGAACCCGGTGGCGATCGACTCCCGCGCCCGGCCGGAGTGCACGTAGTCCTCGCGCATGCGGGACACGAGGAACACCTCGTAGTCCATCGCGAGGCCGAACAGCACGCCCATGAGGACGATCGGCATGAACGAGATGACGGGCCCGAGCCGGGACACGTGCAGCGCGTCCGCGAGCACGCCGTGCTCGAAGACGCTCGTCACGACGCCGAACGCCGCCGCCACGGACAGCAGGTACCCGAGCGTCGCCTTGACCGGCACGGCGACGGACCGGAACACCATCGTCAGCAGCACGAGCGACAGCCCGACCACGAACACCGCGAACGGCAGCAGCGCGGCGCCGAGCTTGGCGGAGACGTCGATGCCGACGGCGGTGAAGCCCGTGACGGACAGGTCGAACCCGTGCTCGGCGAGGATCTCGTCGTGCATGCCGCGGATGGCGTGGACGAGCTCGGCGGTCGCCTCGTCGGTCGGCCCGGTCTCGGGGACGACCTGCACGATGCCGGTGTCGATGGACGCGTTGGGCGTGGCGAGCGGCACGTCGGCGACGCCGGGCAGCGCACGCAGCTCGTCGGCGACGTCCTCCATGAGACCGACCGGGTCGTCGCTGGTGACGATGCTGCCGGTGACGACGAGCGGCCCGTTGGCGCCGGCGCCGAAGTGCTCGGAGATGCGGTCGTAGGTGACGCGCGTCGACGACGACTCCGGCTGGACGCCCGCGTCGGGCAGCGCGAGCCGCAGGTCGAGCGCCGGCAGCGCGAGCGCGACGAGGCCGCCGACGGTGAGCGCCACCGTCACCCACGGGCGCGCGGTCGCGACGCGGACCCAGCCGGCGAAGAAGCGGTTGTGGTGCGCGGGGAGGTCGGGGGCGTCGCCGGCCCGACCGCGCGTGCGGCCCCGGCGGCGGGGCTTCGGGCGCAGCCGCTCGCCGGCCGCGCCGAGCAGCGCGGGGACGAGCGTGACGGAGACGAGCACGGCGATGCCGACGGCGCCGGCGCCGGCGACGCCCATCGTGGTGAGGAAGGGGATGCCCGCGACGCTCAGGCCCACGAGCGCGATCATCACGGTCAGCCCCGCGAAGATGACGGCCGAGCCGGCGGTGGCGGTGGCGCGGGCGGCGGACTCCTCGACGTCGAGGCCGGCGCCGAGCTGCTCGCGGTGCCGGGACACGATGAACAGCGCGTAGTCGATGCCGACCGCGAGACCGAGCATGAGCGAGAGCAGCGGCGTGGTGGACGTGATGGGCGTGACGGCGGTCGCGAGGAGGACGAGCACGGTCGACAGCCCGACGCCCAGCAGCGCGTTGACGAGCGGCATGCCGGCCGCCGTGAACGAGCCGAGCGTGAACAGCAGGACGACGAACGCGACGAGCACGCCGAGCGCCTCGGTGATCGTCAGGCCGGGGAACTCCTGCGCGTAGAGCTGCCCGCCGATGGTCGCCTCGTAGCCGTCGGGGAGTGCCGCGTCGAGGTCGGCCGCGAGCGTGCGCAGCTCCTCCTTGACGTCGTCGCCGACCGCCGTGCCGCCGCCGTCGAGCTGGACCGTCAGGAGGGCGGCCTCGCCGTCGTCGCTGACCTGCCCGCCGCCGGGGGTCTCCGTGTCGAACGGGTCCGTCACCGCGCGCACGCCGTCGACGTCGGCGAAGGCGTCGGCCGCGTCGGTCACGGCGGCGGCGACCTCGTCCGTGGCGACGTCCGCGCCGTCGGGTGCGACGACGAGCACCTGCGCCGACGTGCCGCCGGCCTCCGGGAAGGTCGCGGCGAGCCGGTCGAGCGCCTGCTGCGACTCGGTGCCGGGGATCGACACGTCGTTGTCGAGCTGCGTCATGAACAGGCCGGCGGCGGCGCCGAGCAGCGCGAGCAGCGTCAGCCACGCGGCGATGACGGCGCGGCGGCGGCGGAACGCGGACCGGCCGAGCCGGTACAGCGCAGAGGACACGGCTCCTCCTGGGAGGCGGGTGCGGGGAGGACGGCGACGTCCGGGTCCGGGCGGCCGATACGCGACTGTATCCGATACAGGGGTGCATGCGATACAGGTGTGTATCGGTACGCGGTAGCCTGGGCCGTGGGATCCTCGTGCGCGACAGGAGGTGCGGCGATGAGCGAGCAGGACCTGGCCGTCCGGACGGGCGACGGCCTCGACGCGGCCGTCGACGGGCCCGACGCGCCGCTGTCCCCGCGCCGCCGCCGCACGCGCGAGCGCCTGCTCGACGCCGCCTTCGCGCTCTTCGCCGAGGACGGCGTCGACGCCACCTCCATCGAGGCCGTGTGCGAGCGCGCCGGCTTCACCCGCGGCGCCTTCTACTCCAACTTCGCGAGCAAGCACGAGCTGCTGCTCGCGCTCGCGGGCCGCGAGCAGTCGCGGCACCTCGCCGAGCTGCGCGAGGCCATCGCCGCCGCCACCGCCGACGGGCTGCCGGGCGCCGACCTCGACGTCGCGGACGTCGGCCGGTTCGCGGGCGCGCTGCTCGAGCGCATGTCCGACGACCGCCGGTGGCGCGTCGTCAGCGCCGAGCTGCGGCTGCTCGCGCTGCGCCAGCCCGCCGTCGCGGGCGACTACCTCGGGCTCGAGGAGCAGATGGTCACGGAGTGCGCCGCCGAGGTGGAGCGCCTCGCGGCGCGCGTCGGGCGCCGCTTCGTCGTCGACGCGCGCCAGGTGCTGCTGCTGGTGGCGGAGGGGTACCACGCCGACATCCGGACCGCGGAGCTCTCGGGCGGCGCGGTCCGCGCGCAGGACCTCGCGGCGGCGTGGCTGCCGACCGTGGTGGAGCGGCTGACCGTCCCGGCGGACGCCCCCGCCTGACGCGTCCGGCCTCCCCGGACGCGCCGAACGGGACGCCGCTCCCCGTCCGGGTGGGCCCGGAGGGGTGCGGCATCCCGTTCGACGGCGCCCGCGCGGGCGGGCGGAGGGTCAGGCGGTGCGGGTCAGGCGGTGCGGGCCGTGCCCGCCAGGGCGGTCCACGACTCGGGAGCCAGCGTGAGCGTCGTCGTGCCCGTGGCGGACGCCGTGACGGGGGCCGCGTCGAGCGTCGTCACGTGCTCGGCCTCGACCTCGGCCGCGTGCTCGGGGCCGTGCACGGCGGGCTCGTGGTCGGCCGTGACCTGCAGGCCGCCGCCGAGCTCGAGCGCGACGCCGGGGTGGCGCAGCTCGACCTCGACCGGCTCGGCGGTGCGGTTGACGAGGAACACGGCGACGCGGCCGTCGTCCTCGGCGCCGTCCCACGTCGCCGCCGCCGTCACGGCCGGCACGTCGCCGTGCCGGGCGGTCGTGATCGTCGGGGCGTCGACCCGCACGTCCAGGGCGTCGCCGTGGGCCAGACGCGCGGTGGTCGCGAACGGGTGGAACGTCGGCTGCTTCCACGCCGGGCCGCCGGGCTCGGTCATGATCGGCGCGATCACGTTGACGAGCTGCGCCAGCGCGGCGACGGGCACGCGGTCGGCGTGGTTCAGCAGCGTCACCATGAGGTCGCCGACCACGACGGCGTCGAGGCCCGAGTAGACGTCCTCGATGATGCGCGGGGCGTCCTTCTGCAGCGGCAGGTTCTGCTCGCCGGGGAAGCGCGTCTCGAGGTACCAGACGTTCCACTCGTCGAACGAGATGGTGATGCGCTTGTCGGAGCGGCGCCGTGCGCCCACCGCGTCGGCGGAGGCGACGACGCGGTCGATGAACCGGTCCATCGCGGTGCCCGAGCCGAGGAACGACGCGCGGTCGCCGCCGACCTCCTCGTAGTAGGCGTGCATCGAGATGTGGTCGACCAGGTCGTACGTGTACGACAGGACCGTCTGCTCCCACTCGCCGAACGTGTCCATCTGCATGGACGACGAGCCGCAGACCACGAGCTCGATGGAGGGGTCGACGAGCTTCATCGCCTTGCCGGCCTCGGCGGCGAGCTTGCCGTACTCGTGCGCGTCCTTGTGGCCGATCTGCCACGGGCCGTCCATCTCGTTGCCGAGGCACCAGAGCGTCACGCCGTAGGGCTTCTCGCGGCCGTTCGCGATGCGCAGGTCGGCCCAGCGGGAGCCGGCCTCGCCGTTGCAGTACTCCACGAGCGCGGCGGCGGCCGCGACGCCGCGCGTGCCGAGGTTGACGGCCATCATCGGCTCGACGCCCTCGCGCTCGGCCCACTGCAGGAACTCGTCGGTGCCGATGGTGTTCGGCTCGATCGTGCGCCACGCGAGGTCGATGAACGGCTTGCGGTCCTCCACGGGACCGACCGCGTCCTCCCACACGTAGTTGGAGACGAAGTTGCCGCCGGGGTAGCGCACGACGCTCACGCCGAGCTCGCGGGTGAGGTCGGCGACGTCGCGGCGGAAGCCGTGCTCGTCCGCGGTCTCGTGCCCCGGCTCGTAGATGCCGGTGTAGACCGCACGGCCCAGGTGCTCGACGAACGAGCCGAACAGGCGGCGGTCGATCGTGCCGGTGCGGAAGGCGGGGTGCAGCAGGACGCTCGCGCGCTGGGTCATGGGTCTCCGATCGGGCGACGCCGCGCGCACGCGGCGTGTACAACGTTGTAGTGCATCCAGGATACGCATGCCCGACGGGTGCGCCCGGCCCGCCTCGCGGCCGGCCCTGCGGGTGGTCCTCGGCGTCGGCTAGTGTGGTGCGCGTTACGGAACGCGCTTTCCCGACCGTCGTCACACGTGCCGCCGCCGGGTCAGCGGCCGCCATCGCCGACGTCGTCGAAGGACCCCCGTGAACGAGGCCGACCAGAACCCCACCGCACCCCGCCCCGCGTCGAGCCGGGCGACCGACGGCGACCCCGCCGTCGTCCCCGCGTTCGCACCGCCGCCGCCCGGGCGCCGCCGCCTGCGGTACGCCGTCGTCGGCACCGGGCACCGCGCCGGCATGTACGTCGCCGCGCTCACCGGCGACCACGCCGACGTGGGCGAGCTCGTCGCGTGGTGCGACACCAACCCCGGCCGCACGGACTACTACGACGCGCAGGTCGGCGAGGCCTTCGGGCTCGGCGGGCCCGCGGGCCTGCCGCGGTACGGCGCCCAGGACGTGGAGCGCATGGTCGACGAGCAGCGCGTCGACGTCGTCGTCGTCACGACGCCCGACCACGCGCACGCCGGCGTCGTCGCCCGCGCGCTCGACGCCGGCGCCGACGTGGTCGTCGAGAAGCCGCTGACGACCACGGTCGAGGGCTGCCGCACCGTCGTGCGGGCCGTTGCGCGCACCGGTCGCGACGTCGTCATGACCTTCAACTACCGCTACGCGCCGCGGAACTCGTCCCTGCGCGACGTCGTCGCGTCCGGCGAGATCGGCCGCGTGACGAGCGTGCACTTCGAGTGGGCGCTCGACACCGTGCACGGCGCCGACTACTTCCGCCGCTGGCACCGCGACAAGGCGAACAGCGGCGGTCTCCTCGTGCACAAGTCGAGCCACCACTTCGACCTCGTCAACTGGTGGCTGCACGACGTCCCGGCACGCGTGTACGCGTCCGGCGGCCTGCGCTTCTACGGCGACGCGAACGCCGCCGCGCGCGGCATGGGGCCGCGGCCCGAGCGCGGCACGGGCGCGACCGGCGACCCGTGGTCGCTCGACCTCACGCACGACCCGCGCCTGAAGGCCCTGTACCTGGACGCCGAGCACCACGACGGCTACCGCCGCGACCAGGACGTCTTCGCGCCCGGCATCACGATCGAGGACAACATGGCGGTCGTCGTCGACTACCGCGGCGGTGCCACGCTGACGTACTCGCTCAACGCGCACAGCCCCTGGGAGGGGTACCGCGTCACCGTCAACGGCACCGAGGGACGCGCGGAGCTCGAGGTCGTCGAGCGGGGGGCCGTGATCCTCGGCGACGACGGCCGTGCGGTGCTCGACCCGTCCGCGACCCCCGAGGGCGTCGCCGCGCAGGGGACCCGGCCCGAGGGCGAGCGCCTGCTCGTGCAGCGGCACTGGGAGGCCGCGCGCGAGTGGCGCATCCCGCAGGGCATCGGCGGGCACGGCGGCGGCGACGCGATCCTGCTCATGGACGTCTTCCGCCGCGACCTGCGCCTCGCACCCGATCCGCTGGGCCGCGCCGCCGGGTACCGCGACGGCCTGCGCGCCGTCGCCGTCGGCATCGCCGCCAACCGGTCGATGGTCACGGGGCAGCCCGTGCTCGTCGACGACCTCGGCCTCGGCGACCTCGACCCCGCGGCGGACGGCGACAGCGTGGAGCTGCCCGTGACGCCGCCCGGCGGGCTGCCGGCCCCCGACCTCGCCGGACCCGCCGTCCCCACCGGAGCCGCCCGATGACCGCGACCCGCCTGCCCCGCCTCGACCCGCAGCCCGCCACGCGCGCGCTGCACGACGTCGGCCGCGCGGTCGACGTCGTGCACGACGGCACCACGCTCGCCCGGTACGTCTACGTGCCCGACGACGTGCAGCTCGAGTCGCCGCGCCCGTACGTGCACCCGCTGCGCACGCGCGCCGGCGACGTGGTCAGCGAGTTCCGACCGCACGACCACGTGTGGCACAAGGGCGTCGCGTGGTCGCTGCCCGTGGTGGGCGACGAGAACTTCTGGGGCGGGCCGACGTTCGTCTCGCTCGAGGCGTCCGAGCACGGCTACGTGCAGCTCGACAACGACGGGTCGATGGACCACCAGGCGCTCACCCGGCTCGACGTGTCCACCGGTCCCGTCGGCGACCGCGTCGACGTCGCGCACACGCTCGCCTGGCACACGCAGGCCGGCGAGCACGTCGTCGACGAGGAGCGGGCGCTGTCCGTCGTCGTCCCGGCCGACCACGACGACGCGTGGGTGCTGCTGTTCGACACGACGATGACGAACGTGTCCGACCGGGCGATGCCCATCGGGTCGCCCACCACGCGCGGCCGCGAGAACGCCGGCTACGGCGGGCTGTTCTGGCGCGGGCCGCGCTCCTTCACGGGCGGCACGCTGCTCGCGCCCGACGTCGCCGGCGGTGAGGAGGTCCGCGGGCAGCGCGCGCCGTGGATGGGGTTCACGGGACGTCAGGACGGCACGGGCAACGCCGCGACGGTCGTCATGGTCGACGCCGGCGACAACCCCGTGCACCCGCCGCAGTGGTTCGCGCGGCGCGACATGTTCGCGTGCCTGTGCCCCGCGCCGTTCTTCAGCGAGGAGGTCCCGTTCGACGCCGGGGCGTCGCTGCGGTTCCGCTATGCGGTGGTCGTGGCCGACGGAACGGGTGATCCTGCGCGGGGCGCCGCCCTCGCGGGCCTCGGAGCAGGCATCCTGGACGCATGACCACCCTGCCCGGCGGCGTCTCCGTGAGCCGTCTGCGGGTGTACGACTGGGCGTCCCCCGACGGTGTCGGGCTCGCCGGGAGCGGCACCCCCCACATGCACCTGGCCTCCGCGGAGGCCTACGTCGTCCTGTCCGGCACCGGGGCGGTGCACACCCTCGGGCCCGACGGCTTCGCGGAGCACCGCCTCGCACCGGGCGTGGTCGTCCAGATGCGCCCCGGCGTGATCCACCGGGCCGTCAACGACGGCGACCTCGAGGTGCTCGTCGTCATGTCGAACGCGGGCCTGCCCGAGGCCGGCGACGCCGTCATGACGTTCCCCGCCGCGGTGCTCGCCGACGGCGCGACGTACCGCGAGGCCGCGACCCTGCCGACCGGCGGCACCCGCGGCACCGTGACCGACGCGGACGTCGCCGCGGCCGCCCGCGCGCGCCGCGACCTCGCCCTCGAGGGGTACGCCGCCCTGCTCGCCGCCGCCGAGCGGCAGGGGCCGCGCGCCGCGCTGCTGCCGTTCTACGAGGCCGCCGTGCGGCTCGTGCGCCCGCAGGTGCCGCGCTGGCAGGACCTGTGGGGCCGCACCGCGTTCGCCGACACCGACGGCACCGCCCGCGTGCTCGAGGGGCTCATGCGCGGCGTGGCGCCGCACCTGCAGCTCGCACGCGCCGAGCGGATCGAGGCCGCGCCCGCGCCGCGGCGGTACGGCATGTGCGGGCGTCTGCAGACGTGGGACCTCGGCGCGTAAGGGCACGCGAGCGGACGTTCTCGGCCGGTGCGGGCCGGCCGCGGGTCCGTGCGCCCCGGCGTCCCACGAAGCTCGAGCTGCGGCGCGAGGAGGCGGCGCTGCGCTCGCGCGCGCGGACGTGGGGCGCGGTGCTCGTGCTCCCCGTCGCGCTCACCGTCATGGCGGCGGGGATCGCGCGGTCGGACGGCGCGGACACCGCGCTGGCCCGGGACCTGCAGGCCGACGGCGTCCGCGTCACCGTCACCGAGGTCCAGGTGCACGACGCGTGCACGGGCCGCGGGTGCTTCGGCCACGACGAGGTACGGGTCCGGCTCGACGGCGCGCTGCGCACCCTGCGCGGCATCGAGGCGTCGTTCGGCGACGTGCCCGAGGACAGTGGGTGACGCCGCCCGCCGGGACGCGGTACGCCCCACCGCTCGAGATCGTGCACGACCGCGGCGACCCGGGTGTCGTCATGGCGGTGGCGGACGCGGAGGACTACGCGGACGGCGAGCTCGCGCGGGACGGCGTCCTGGTGCTCGCCGCCCTCGCCGCCGTGACCGTCGTGCTGCTGGGGTGCTTCACGTGGCGCGTCGCGCTGCCGTACCTGCTGGGGTGGCGGATCACCTGACGGCGCGCGTCCCGGGGGGCCGCACGCTCAGAGGCCGCCCGCCGACGCCAGCACGCGGCTGCGGTCGGCGGTGAGGGACGCGAGGGTCTCGCGCTCGTCGAGCCCGTGCGTGCGCAGGTCGGCGCGGCCGTTGACCGCGAGCTGGCGGCGGAACGCGAGCGTCGTGGCGCGCTGCTGGAAGCTGCGCATGGCGTCCGCGGCGACGGGCCCGCCGGTGCGGCCCGCCCAGTCGACGGCCGCCCGGCGCAGGCGCAGCGACGACAGCATCTGCACCTCGTGCGGCGCGAACCAGCCGGCGCCGGCGTACTCGGTGAGCCGGTGCTGCACGACCTGGCGCTCCTTGCCGCGCAGCCACAGCGCGATGGCGACGACACCGAGGAACACCGGCACCTGCACCAGCACGTAGATGCTCAGGTACGAGCCGCCGGCGAGCACGGACGTGAGGTTCCACGCGGCGTGCGCGAGCATCGCGCCGAGCAGGCCGATGGGGAGCAGCCACCACACGGAGCCGCGGCTGCGCGAGCGGGCGGCGAGGCCGAGCGCCGCGCCCGTGCACGCCGTGAACAGCAGGTGCGCGAACGGCGTCGCGAGGCCGCGCAGCACGAACGTCTCGGCGAGGGCGTCGCCGGCACGGCCGAAGTAGAGGATGTTCTCGGTGAACGCGAAGCCCGCGGCGACCATCCCGGCGTAGACGATGCCGTCGACGACGCCGTCGAAGTAGCGGCGCCGCGCGAGGAACAGCGCGAGCACGCCCGCACCCTTGGCGGTCTCCTCGACGATCGGCGCGGACACCACCGCCGCCACCATGACGCCCGCGTCCATGCTGCCGGTGGCGTTCGCGACCGTCCACGCGGCGAGGTCGTTGACCACGGCCGAGACGAGCACGGCGACGCCCGCACCCCACAGCAGCGCGAACACGAGCGCCCCGCGCGGCTCCGGCTCCCACCGGTCGAGCCAGCGCACGCCCCAGAGGACGACCGCCAGCGGCACCAGCGCCAGCAGCGTGCCCGTCAGGCCCGGGCCGACGCCCACCTGCAGCATGACGAACGCGATGCCGGCCAGCGCTGCCAGCCCGGCCAGCGCGAGACCGAGGGCGGCGACGACGGTCGCGGCACCGTTGCGCCCGCGTCCACCGGCCCACTGCGTGGGGACGGCGGCGGGCTGCAGGGACGTCGCCGTGCTCGGCGTACCGGGCCACCCGGTCGTGCCGGTGACTCCGTAGGGGCTCGTGGACACGCTCGGAACCCTAGCGGCGGCCCCGGACGCCCACCCGACGACCGTCCGACTCGACCCCGCCCACCCGGCACGCCGCCCACCGGCCCCACCCCCACCCCACCCCCACCCCCACCCCACCCCCACCCCCACCCCACCCCCACCCCCACCCCACCCCGACTGCGGTACATGCGTCACGAGTGCGGTGGTCGTACGCACCGCACTCGTGACGCATGTACCGCGCTCGCGGGTGGGGCGTCCGCGCGTGCACGACGGCCGGTCCGCGCGCACTCCACCGCGCCGCCACCGCCGACCGCGGTAGGTCGCACCGAGTGCGGGTGGTGCACCTGCCGCACTCGGTGGGAGGTGCCGCGGTCGGTGGGAGGTGCCGCGTTGGGTGGACGTGCCGCGGTCGGTGGGACGTGCCGGGCTGGGTGGGAGGTGCCGCGGTCGGGGGGACGTGCCGCGGTCGGTGGCGGTGGGTGGTCGGCGGAGGTCGCGCCCGGCGGCCGGTCAGGCGGCGTCGGCGTACGAGCCGACGACCGACAGGTCGAGCGCGAAGTCGACCGGGGCGTCGCCGAAGAGCAGGCGGCCGGCCTCGTCGGCGGACGCGCGCACGGCCGCGGCGACCTCGTCGGCCACTCCGGCGGGGCAGTGCACGACGACCTCGTCGTGCAGGAAGAAGACGAGGTGCGGCCGGCCCTCGATCGCGCGCAGGCGCCGCCGCAGGGACGCCATCCAGCACATCGCCCACTCGGCGGCGGTGCCCTGGACGACGAAGTTGCGCGTGAACCGGCCGCGGTCGCGGGCGCGGCGGCGGGTCTCGCGGACGTCGTCGGCCCCCGCGCCCTCGCCCGCCGCGGCGGCCCCCCCGGCCACGACGGGTGGCGCGACCACCGAGGGTGCCGGCGGCACGCTCAAGGTCCACCACCTGCGTCCGGCCCCCGGCG
>NZ_JBFTEP010000113.1:0-12221 GCF_047229365.1 Cellulomonas pasadenensis
GTCGGGGTCCTCGCCGTCGCGACCGGCGCGGCCGGCGGCGCCGTGGGGCTGCGGCGCGAGCGCAGCCGCCTGCCGTTCACGCTCGCCATGGTCGTCGCCGTGCTGTGCGTGGTCGCCCTGGTCGCCTCGGGCGGGCGGGGCGCGGCCGCCTGAGACGACGGACGGCCGGCGGTGCGCGCACGTCGCGCACCGCCGGCCGTCCGGGGTCGGCGTCGGTCAGACCGCCGCGGCGGCCTTCTCCAGCCACTCCTCGTCCACGGGCGAGCCGGGGAAGCGGGCCAGGCGGCGCATCGGGATGGCGCGCATCATCTGCCCCGTCTCGGGCGCGTACAGCATGTGGGCGGTCGCGGTGCCCTCGACCGCCTCGCGCAGGCGGTCACCCAGGACGGGGTGCGCGAGCCACTGCTCCGCGGTGGAGTCCGCGTCGACCGGCAGCGCGACGTCCTCGCCGGCGAGCACGACGTCCGCGCGCTGGCGCAGGTCGCGGGACGAGGCGCCCTCGAGCACGGTGAACGTGCCCGGCTCGACGACCCAGCGCCGCAGCACCGGGTGCCAGAACGCGAACGACCGGGCGTCGAGCTCGATCTCGACCCGCGCCGACGCGCCCGCCTCGAGGGCCACCTTCGCGAAGCCCTTGAGCTCCGCCTCGGGGCGGAAGACCGAGGCCTCCTCGTCGGCGACGTAGACCTGCACGACCTCCTTGCCGGCCCGCTCGCCGGTGTTCGTCACGGTCACGGCGACGCGCACGCGCGGCGACGCGCCGTCCTCGACGACCTGCACGTCGAGGTCGGCGTGCTCGAACGTCGTGTACGACAGGCCGTGCCCGAAGGGGTAGGCGACGCGCAGGCCGCGCGCGTCGTACCAGCGGTAGCCGACGAGCAGGCCCTCGCCGTAGCGCACGACGCCGGCCTCGCCGGGGAAGTTGCCGAGCGCCGGGTTGTCCTCGAGCGCGACGGGGAGCGTCTCCGCCAGGCGGCCGGACGGGTTCACCGCACCGACGAGCACGTCGGCGACGGCCCCGCCGCCGGCCTGGCCGAGCAGCCACGCCTCGAGCACGGCGTCGGCGTGCGACTGCCACGGCTCCACCTCGACCACCGAGCCGTTGGTGAGCACGACGGCCACGCGCTCGGCGACCGCCGCGACGGCCTCGAGCACGGCGACCTGCTGCGGCGGGAGCTGCATGTGGTCGCGGTCGTAGCCCTCGGACTCCCAGTGGTCGGGCAGGCCCAGGAAGACGACGGCGACGGCGGCGCCGCGCGCCGCCTCGACGGCCTCCTCGCGCAGGCGGGCGACCTCCTCGGCCGCCGTGTCGTCCGCGAGCGTGAAGCCGGCGGCGAAGCGGACCTCCCGCTCGCCGAGCGCGGCGCGCAGGGAGTCGAGGGCGCCGTCCACGCGCGTCGGCGTGACCTGCGAGCTGCCGCCGCCGCCCAGCCGCGGGGTGCGCGCGAACTCGCCGACGACCGCGACGGCGCCGGACGCGGCCGGGTCGAGCGGCAGCACGCCGCCCGCGTTCTTGAGCAGCACGACCGAGTCGGCCGCCGCCTCGCGGGCGAGCGCGTGGTGCGCGTCCTCGTCGTACGTCTGCCCGGGGGCCAGCGCGTCCTGCGACCGCGCGACGAGCTCCAGCACGCGCGTGACCGCCACGTCGACCTCGGCCTCGGTCAGCGTCCCCGCCTCGAGCGCGCGCAGCACGGCGCCGGCGCCGACCCCGCCGGACGACGGCATCTCGAGGTCGAGGCCCGCGGCGACCGCCTTGTCACGGTCGTACACGGCGCCCCAGTCGGAGACGACGAGGCCCTCGAAGCCCCACTCGTCGCGCAGCACGCGCGTGAGCAGCCACGGGTCCTGGGACGCGAAGACGCCGTTGATACGGTTGTAGGAGCACATGACCGTCCACGGCTGCGAGCGCGTCACGACGGTCTCGAACGCCGGCAGGTAGATCTCGCGCAGCGTGCGCTCGTCGACCTCGGCGGACACCGACATCCGGTCGGTCTCCTGGTTGTTGGCCGCGAAGTGCTTGAGCGACGTGCCGACGCCGTGCTCCTGCACGCCGTCGACGAGCGCGGAGGCGAGGTGGCCCGCGAGGTACGGGTCCTCGGAGAAGTACTCGAAGTTGCGCCCGCACAGCGGCGACCGCTTCATGTTGACGCCCGGGCCGAGCACGACCGAGACGCCGAGCGCGCGCGCCTCCTCGGCGAGCGCGCGACCGACGCGGCGCAGCAGGTCGACGTCCCAGGACGACGCGGTCGCGGCCGCGGGCGGGAAGGCGACGGCGGGCGCGGCCTCGAGGCCGCCGAGGTGGTCGCCGTCCTCGTGCTGCGCGCGCAGGCCGTGCGGGCCGTCCGAGACCATGATCCGCCCGATGCCGAGCCGCTCGACCGGCTGCGTGCGCCAGAAGTCGGAGCCGTCGAGCAGGTCGACCTTCTCCTCGAGGGTGAGCTGCGCCAGCAGTGCCGGGACGTCGAGCGGGGCGCCGCCGTGCGCGGCGGACGGGGTGTCGGTCATGCGGGTGCCTCCGGTGGTGGTGGGGTGCGGGGACGTGTCGGGGTGCGTCATCAGCGTGCCCCGCGGATGAGCAGCGTGCTCGCGGCGCCGACCACGGCCACGACGGCGCCGGTGAGGAACAGCGTGGCGTAGTTGTTGCCGTCGCCGCCGACCGCGAGGAGCAGCGGCGCGAGGGCGGGCGCGAGCGACTGGGGGAGCGCGTTGGCGATGTTGAAGACGCCCATGTTCTTGGCGGCCTCGGTCTCGCGGTTCGGCAGCACGTCGGTGACCAGCGCGAGGTCGACCGCGAAGTAGAGGCCGCTCCCGGCGCCGAACAGGGCGGTGGCCAGGTACAGGGTGGCCGGGTCCTGGGCGACGGCGAAGACGACGAGGGCTGCGGCCGCGAGCACGGTGGCGGCGACGACGAAGACCTTGCGCCGCCCGGTGCGGTCGGACACGGCACCGCCGACGGCCGCGGCGGCGACCAGTGCGACCGCGCTGACGACCATGAGGCGCAGCTGCCACGAGAGCGCCGTGGCCTCGTCGAAGCCGAAGCGGTCGAGCAGGTAGTACACCTGGAACGCGTTGTAGGCGGCGAGCGCGAGCAGCAGCAGGAAGCGACCGGTGAACGCCCACGCGAAGTCGGGGTGGCGACGGGGCGACAGCCAGAAGCCGCGCACGAACGCGCCGAGCCGGAAGGGCGGGAGGGTGCTGCCGTCGAGCACCGGGTCGCGCAGCACGGCGGCGAGCCCGAGCATGCCGGCCACGCCGATCGCGGTCGGCACGGCGAACATGAGGACGGGGGACACCCCCGCGCTCGTGAAGGCGTAGGCGAGGGCGACGCCGACGAGCGGGGCCGCGTTCTGCGCGATCCCGAGCCAGCCGGACACGCGACCGCGCAGCCGCTCCTCGACCTGGTCGGGCAGGACGGCCTGCACCGCGGCCTGGGTGCAGTTGAACGCGGCCTGCGTCAGGGCCCAGCCGATCGCGACGACCGCGATCGAGGGCGCGAGGGCGATGGTCATGAGCCCGACGGCGCCGACGAGCACGCCGAGGACGATCCACGGACGGCGCCGGCCGAACCGGGACGTGGTGCGGTCCGACAGCGCCCCGGCCAGCGGGTTGGCGACGAACGCGAAGAACGCGCCGATGCCGGTGACGAGGCCGAGGGCCCCGGCGCGCTCGTCCGCGGTGGTGAGGGCGTTGACCCGCAGGGCGAGCGTGCTGACGACCGGCGTGAGCAGTGCGACGTTGAAGGCGAGGAAGCCACCCACGTAGGCGGGGACGAGGCGGCGGGACGGCGTGCGCACCGGTGCGGGCAGCGGTGGCGTGCCGTCCAGCGGGAGGGGCTGCTCCGCGGCGGCGAGGTGCGTCATGGGGACTCCTGTGTCCGGCGGCCTCCGTCGGCCGCGACCGGCACCCACGGTGACACGAAACCTGACCGATCGGTAAGTTTCTGTCGATGTGATCCTCGTCACCGACCGGTCGGTCGGTTTCCGGCAGCTAAGGTGCGTCGCATGACCGGAGCCCGCCCCGACGCCGGGGTCGCCGACCGCCCGGTCGACGCGCCCGCGCCCGGGCCCGACGACGGGTCCGCGCCGGTTGCGGGCGCCCGTCCCGCGGGCCCTGTCCGCCGCCGGACCGCCGGCGGTGGCTACGCGAAGGGGCGCGCGCGCCGCCGTGAGATCACGGCCGCCGCCACGGAGCTGTACGGCGAGGTCGGCTACCGCTCGGCGTCGCTGCGCGAGGTCGCGGCGCGCGTCGGCCTCTCGCACACGGCGCTGCTGCACCACTTCCGGACCAAGGAGGCCCTCCTGCTCGCGGTCCTCGAGCAGCGCGACGAGGAGGACCGGGCGGCTGCGGAGGAGGCCGGCGACCCCGTCGCCGCGCTCGGCTCGCTCGTGCGGGCGGTCGAGGCCAACGTGCGCCGTCCCGCGGTCGTGGAGCTGTTCTGCATCCTCTCCGCCGAGGCCACCGCGCCGGACCACCCCGCGCACGACTGGTTCCGCGACCGCTACCGCTCGGTGCTCGCCTTCGTCGGCGACGCGCTGCGCGGCGCGCAGGCCGCGGGGGTGCTGCGTCCCGGCGTCGAGCCGGTCGACGCGGCACGGCGCGTCGTGGCGCTCATGGACGGCCTGCAGGTGCAGTTCCTCTACGACCGGGCCGGCACCGACATGGTCGGCGCGCTGCGCGCCGAGCTGCAGGCGCTGGTCACGGTGCCGCTCGCGGACCGGCCGCAGTCGCCGACCGTCCCAGCAGGTGATCCGTGAACCACGATGTGAGACCGAGCGGGAGCGAGGTGACACGCACGCGTCACGGGCGTAGTGTCACGGCCGTGCAGACGATCCTCGTAGTACTTCCTGAGCGCGCCGGCTGAGGCCGACACCGCCAGGTCTCGTCCGCGCGCGCTCGCCCCTCGTCCATCCCGGTGCCCGGGTCGAGGGGCTTTTTCGTGCCCGGCGTGCCTGAGCGCCGGGGATCGCACCGGGTGTGCGCACGCCGCACGACCGACAGCACCGCGCAGCACCAAGCAGCACCAGGAGACGACGATGGTCCAGGGTCCTCACCCCGCACCGCCGCGCACGCCGGTCCGCCCCGTCCGGCCCGCCGGCGACGCGACCGTGCGCCCGGCCGACGCGGACACCCGCCGCATCGGCCCCGAGAAGGTCACGGGCGCCCAGTCGATCGTCCGCTCCCTCGAGGAGGTCGGCGTCGAGGTCGTCTTCGGCATCCCCGGCGGCGCGATCCTGCCGACGTACGACCCGCTGATGGACTCCACGCGCGTGCGCCACGTGCTCGTCCGGCACGAGCAGGGCGGCGGCCACGCGGCGGCCGGCTACGCGTACGCGTCCGGGAAGGTCGGCGTCACGATGGCGACGTCCGGGCCCGGCGCCACGAACCTCGTCACCGCGATCGCCGACGCCAACATGGACTCGGTGCCGATGGTCGCGATCACGGGGCAGGTCGGCGCGCCGCTCATCGGGACGGACGCGTTCCAGGAGGCCGACATCGTCGGCATCACGCTGCCGATCACGAAGCACAACTACCTCGTCACCGACCCGGACGACATCCCGCGCACCATCGCGGAGGCCTTCCACATCGCGTCCTCGGGCCGCCCGGGCCCGGTGCTCGTCGACATCGCGAAGTCGGCGATGCAGAGCGAGACGACCTTCAGCTGGCCGCAGGACGTGCAGCTGCCGGGCTACCACCCGGTGACCAAGCCGCACGCCAAGCAGGTCCGCGAGGCCGCGCGCCTGCTCGCGACCGCGCGCCGCCCCGTCCTGTACGTCGGCGGCGGCGTGATCCGCGCCGGGGCGTCGGAGCTGCTGCGCCGGCTCACCGACCTGTCGGGCGCGCCCGCGGTCACGACGCTGATGGCGCGCGGCGCCCTGCCCGACAGCCACCCGCAGCACCTCGGCATGCCCGGCATGCACGGCACGGTGGCGGCCGTCGCGGCGCTGCAGAAGGCGGACCTCGTCGTCGCCCTGGGCGCGCGGTTCGACGACCGCGTGACCGGCAAGCTGTCGAGCTTCGCGCCGAACGCGACCGTCGTGCACGCCGACATCGACCCGGCCGAGATCGGCAAGAACAAGCGTGCCGACGTGCCGATCGTCGGCGACCTGCGCGAGGTCCTCGCCGACCTGCTGCCCGAGCTCGAGCGCGAGCACGCGCAGCAGGGCAGGCCGGACCTCGAGGCCTGGTGGCGTCAGCTCGACGCGTGGCGCGAGACGTTCCCGCTCGGCTACGACGAGCCGACCGACGGGCACCTCGCGCCGCAGCACGTGATCCGCCGCATCGGCGAGATCACCGGCCCGGAGGCGATCTACGCGTCGGGCGTGGGGCAGCACCAGATGTGGGCGGCGCAGTTCATCCGGTACGAGCGTCCGAACTCCTGGATCAACTCGGGCGGCCTCGGCACGATGGGCTTCGCGGTGCCGGCCGCCATGGGGGCGAAGGTCGGCGACCCGGACCGGGTCGTGTGGGCGATCGACGGCGACGGCTGCTTCCAGATGACCAACCAGGAGCTGGCCACCTGCACGATCAACGACATCCCGATCAAGGTCGCGGTCGTCAATAACAGCTCGCTCGGCATGGTCCGCCAGTGGCAGACCCTGTTCTACGAGTCGCGCTACTCCAACACCGACCTGCACACGGGCCACGGCACGGTGCGGGTGCCCGACTTCGTCAAGCTCGCCGACGCCTACGGCGCGGTCGGTCTGCGCTGCGAGACCACGGCGGACGTCGACGCCACGATCAAGCGCGCGCTCGAGATCGACGACCGCCCGGTGGTCGTGGACTTCACCGTGTCGCGCGACTCGATGGTGTGGCCGATGGTCGCCGCCGGCGTGAGCAACGACGACATCCAGTACGCCCGGGGCATCAGCCCGGCGTGGGACCGCGAGGACTGAGAGGAACGCAGCGATGACCCGCCACACCCTGTCCGTCCTCGTCGAGAACAAGCCGGGCGTGCTCACACGCGTCGCCGGCCTGTTCGCCCGGCGCTCGTTCAACATCCACTCGCTCGCGGTCGGCCCGACCGAGCACGACGAGATCAGCCGCATCACCGTCGTCGTCGACGTCGACGCCCTCCCGCTCGAGCAGGTGACGAAGCAGCTCAACAAGCTCATCAACGTCATCAAGATCGTCGAGCTCGAGGACGCCGCGTCCGTCCAGCGCGAGCTGCTGCTCGTGAAGGTCAAGGCCGACGTCGCGCAGCGCACGCACGTGCTCGAGGTCGTGCAGCTGTTCCGCGCGCACGTCGTCGACGTCGTGCCGGACACGGTCGTCGTCGAGGCGACGGGCAGCCCGGGCAAGCTCGACGCCCTGCTCGCGGCCCTGGAGCCGTTCGGCATCCGTGAGATCGTGCAGTCCGGCACGGTCGCCATCGGCCGCGGACCGCGGTCCATCACCGACCGCGCGCTGGAGCGCGTGAGCCGGTCCGCCTGACCTTCGTCCGTCCCCCCAGCACCCCTACGCACCACACATCGAGGAGATCCACCGTGGCTGAGCTGTTCTACGACGACGACGCCGACCTGTCGGTCATCCAGCAGAAGAAGGTCGCCGTCATCGGCTACGGCAGCCAGGGGCACGCGCACTCCCTCAACCTGCGCGACTCCGGCGTGGACGTCACCGTCGGCCTGCGCGAGGGCTCCGCGTCCCGCGAGAAGGCCGAGAACGAGGGCCTGACGGTCGCCACGGTCGCCGACGCCGTGCGCGGCGCCGACGTCGTCGTGATCCTCGCGCCGGACCAGGTGCAGCGCATCGTCTACCGCGACGAGATCGAGCCGAACCTCAAGGACGGCGCCGCGCTCGTCTTCGGCCACGGCTTCAACATCCGCTTCGGCTACATCAAGCCCGCGGCGAACCACGACGTGCTCATGGTCGCCCCGAAGGGCCCGGGCCACCTCGTCCGCCGCGAGTACGCGGACGGGCGCGGCGTGCCGGTCATCGTCGCGGTCGAGCAGGACGCGTCGGGCTCGGCGTGGGAGCTCGCGCTCTCGTACGCCAAGGCGATCGGCGGCCTGCGCGCGGCCGGCATAAAGACGACCTTCACCGAGGAGACCGAGACCGACCTCTTCGGCGAGCAGGCCGTGCTCTGCGGCGGCGTGTCGCAGCTCGTCCAGTACGGCTTCGAGACGCTGACCGAGGCGGGCTACCAGCCCGAGGTCGCGTACTTCGAGGTGCTGCACGAGCTCAAGCTCATCGTCGACCTCATCTTCGAGGGCGGCATCACCAAGCAGCGCTGGTCCGTCTCCGACACGGCCGAGTACGGCGACTACGTCTCCGGCCCCCGGGTCATCACGCCCGACGTGAAGGAGAACATGAAGGCCGTCCTCGGCGACATCCAGAACGGCGAGTTCGCGCGCCGCTTCATCGCCGACCAGGACGCGGGCGCCCCGGAGTTCCAGGCGCTGCGCGAGAAGGGTCAGAACCACCCGATCGAGCCGGTCGGCCGCGAGCTGCGCCAGCTGTTCGCGTGGGTGAAGCCCTCCGACACCGACTACCAGGAGGGTTCGGCGGCGCGCTGACCCCTTCCCGGCACGGGCCGTCACGCTGCGTGCGTGGCGGCCCGTCGCCGTCCGGCGCTCCGGTCGCCGGTCCGGTGGGGGCGGGGCAGGATGGCCGCGACCCGAGCCGAGGAGGACCGATGGACGAGCCGCGGACGACGGCGCGCGAGCGTGCGGACGTGCAGGACGACGAGGGGCTGCTGGCGTTCTGGCAGGCCGCGCAGGGCCACCTGGGCTTCGGCCGGCTCGGCGTGATCGTGGGCGACCAGTCCGACGACGTGGTGGTCCCGCCGGCGTGGGCGTTCGGCGTCACGGCGGCGGAGGCGGACGCCGAGGCGGAGGCGGTGCTCGCGGGGCGCAAGACGGCGACGTCGGGACCCCGGACGGCCTTCGACGACCTGCCGCAGGTGGGGGACGTCGGCATCGTCCTCGACGGGGAGCGGCGGCCGCGTGCGCTCGTGCGCGTGACGGACGTGCAGGTGGTCGCGGCGACCGACGTGACGGCCGCGCACGCCGGTGCGGAGCTGGGCAGCGCGGCGGACGACGTCGTCGACCGGTGGCGGGCGCTGAACGGCGGCGTGAGCGGCGAGGTGGCCGGGGACGTCGTGCTCGAGCGGTTCGAGGTGGTGTACCCGACGGACGGTCCCGCGCCCGCCGTCGACTGACGGCGCCGGTCAGCGCCTCGCTGTCCACGTGGTGGAAAGCGTCGGTCCGACAGGCAGGACGGTCGTAGGGTGACGAGCATGTCGGACAGCACGCGCACCCTGGACCTCGCCGTCGTCGCCGGGGACGGCATCGGCACCGAGGTCGTCGAGCAGGGCCTGCTCGTGCTCGAGGCCGCCCTCGGCGCCGACGGCCCCCGCCTCGCCACGACGGACTACGACCTCGGTGCGCGCCGCTGGCACGCGACGGGGGAGACGCTCACCGACGCGGACCTCGACGCGATCCGCGCGCACGACGCGATCCTGCTCGGCGCGATCGGCGACCCGAGCGTCCCGTCGGGCGTGCTGGAGCGCGGCCTGCTCCTCACGCTCCGCTTCGCGCTGGACCACTACGTGAACCTGCGCCCCGGCAAGCTCTTCCCGGGCGTGACCAGCCCGCTCGCCGCGCCCGGCGAGGTGGACTTCGTCGTCGTCCGCGAGGGCACCGAGGGTCCGTACGTCGGCAACGGCGGCGCGATCCGCGTGGGCACCCCCGCGGAGGTCGCCAACGAGGTCAGCGTGAACACGGCGTTCGGCGTGGAGCGCGTCGTGCGCGACGCGTTCGCCCGCGCCGCCGCGCGCCCGCGCAAGAAGCTCACGCTCGTGCACAAGCACAACGTGCTCGTGCACGCGGGCCACCTGTGGCGGCGCACGGTCGAGGCCGTGAACGCGGAGTTCCCCGACGTGACGGTCGACTACCTGCACGTCGACGCCGCGACGATCTTCCTCGTGACGAACCCGTCGCGCTTCGACGTCATCGTCACGGACAACCTGTTCGGCGACATCCTCACCGACCTCGCCGCCGCGATCACCGGCGGCATCGGCCTCGCCGCGTCCGCGAACATCAACCCGGACCGCACGGCGCCGAGCATGTTCGAGCCCGTGCACGGCTCGGCGCCGGACATCGCGGGTCAGGGCAAGGCCGACCCGACGGCCACCGTGCTGTCCGTCGCGCTGCTGCTGGACCACGTCGGCGAGACCGCGGCCGCCCGCCGCGTCGAGGCCGCCGTCGCGGCCGACCTCGCCGAGCGCGGCTCCGCCGAGCGAGTACGGTCGACGGCCGAGGTGGGCAAGGACCTCGCCGCTCGCGTCGCCGGCTGACGCCCCTCCCGCAGGGGCGCGGCACGCGACCCGCACCGCCCGACGAGTCCTGACCCCGCAGGCCCGCGCCCGTGCACCCGCACGGGCGGCGCCGCCTGTCCACCCGGCCGTCCGCACCGGTACCGTCGACGTCGACCCTGGTGAAAGGCCCTCCCATGAGCACCCTCGCGACCCCTGCCTCGGCGCAGTCCCCCGAGCAGACCCCCGAGCAGACCTTCGAGATCCACGCCTCCGCGCACCCCGTGCCGGACGAGGAGCGCGCGGCGGCGCTGGCCGCGCCCCGGTTCGGCACGGTCTTCACCGACCACATGGCGCGCGTCAGCTGGTCCCAGGCGACCGGCTGGCACGATCGCCGCGTGGAGCCGTACGGCCCCCTGCAGCTCGACCCGGCGACGGCCGTCCTGCACTACGCGCAGGAGATCTTCGAGGGCCTCAAGGCGTACCGGCACCCCGACGGCACCGTCTGGACGTTCCGCCCGGAGGCGAACGCCGCCCGGTTCCGCCGGTCGGCGCAGCGCCTCGCGCTGCCCGAGCTGCCGGCGGAGGACTTCCTCGGCGCGATCCGCGCGCTCGTGGGCGTCGACCGGGAGTGGGTGCCGACGGGTGAGGAGACGAGCCTCTACCTGCGCCCGTTCATGTACGCCTCGGAGCGGTTCCTCGGTGTGCGGCCGTCGCTCGAGGCGGAGTTCCTCGTCATCGCGTCGCCCGTCGGCCCGTACTTCGCGGGCGGCGTGAAGCCGGTGTCGATCTGGGTGGCGCGCGACTACCACCGCGCCGGCGCCGGGGGCACGGGCGCCGCGAAGTGCGGTGGCAACTACGCCGCGAGCCTGCTGCCGCAGCAGGAGGCGTACGCCAAGGGCTTCGAGCAGGTGTGCTTCCTCGACGACCGCACCGGCACGCAGCTCGAGGAGCTCGGCGGCATGAACGTGGTCGTCGTGCGCGCCGACGGCTCGGTCGTGACGCCGCCGGTGTCCGGCACGATCCTCGAGGGCGTGACGCGGTCGTCGATCCTGCGCCTGCTCACCGACGCGGGCCACGAGGTGTCCGAGGAGCCCGTGCTGCTCGACGAGCTGCGCGCGGGCCTGGCGGACGGCAGCGTCAGCGAGGTGTTCGCCTGCGGCACCGCCGCCGTCATGACGCCGATCGGCCGCCTCGCGAGCGACGACTTCGACCTCGTCGTCGGCGACGGCGAGGCCGGCCCGGTGACGACGCGCATCCGCGCCGAGCTGACCGACATCCAGTACGGGCGCGCCGCCGACCGGCACGGGTGGATGACGCAGCTGCTCTGACGCCCGCGGGCGGGACGTACGGACGGCGGCGGTCCCCCGGAGCGGGGGACCGCCGCCGTCCGTCCTCCGTCGGTCGCCGCGGCGGGGTCAGGCCGCCACGCGGCGGACCGTCCACCCGAGCACGCCGGACAGCAGCGACCACACGGAGACGCCGACGAGCAGGTTGACGACGCCGGTGGCGATGCCCGCGCCCACCCCCGCGGTCGACGTCAGCGGCAGCAGCGTCGCGACGAGCGTCACGAGCGCGAGGATCCACCCGAAGAACGCGCCGGGACGCGGCGTGGTCAGCACGAGGACGTGCAGGAGCCCCGCCGCGGCCACGGCGGCGAGCGCGCCGCCGACCACGTAGGCCGCCATCGCGGACCCCGCGCCGCCGCCGACGGCGAGGTCGATCCGCAGGATCCGCTCGAGCACGAGGACGCCCACCACGCCGACCAGCGCGGCGACGAGGGCGGTCGCCGCGGCCCCGGACCAGAACCGCCGGGTCTCCACCGTGAGCCGCGTCGCACGCGGTGCCTCCGGTGCGGTGGCGGCCGCGGGCACGGCGACGGGTGCGGGCACGGCGACGGGGACGGCGGCGTCAGGTGCGGGGGTGCCCACCGCGGCGGCGGGTACGCCGGACGCGGCCGGCGCGACCG
>NZ_JBFTEP010000114.1:0-11761 GCF_047229365.1 Cellulomonas pasadenensis
GGCCGAGGGTGTCGCCGGGCGTCAAGTTCGCCGACGCCGAGCTGCTCGGCGTACCGCTCGTGGTGGTCGTCGGGCGCAGGACCCGGTCGGTCGTCGCGGGGGCACCCCGGCGGCGGCCGGCACCCGCGTGCCGCGCGACGGCGCTGCACCGCGCACGGGGGCCCGCGAGGCCGGGACTCCGGGCAGCACGCCGCGCGGCTCCGCGGCCCGCGGCACCACCACGCGGGGCACGACGACCCGCGGCACGACGACCCGCGGCACGACGGCCCGCGGCACGACGCCCCGTGCGGCGTCCACGCGCGGGACGACGGCCCGCGGCACGGCGACCCGCGTCACGGCGCCGCGCAGCGCGCGCACCGGCGCCGCGACGACCCGTCCTCCCGGCGGACCCGCCCTGCTCCGGCTGGCCCCGGCCCGGCCGGTGCAGCCGGCGTCGCGGGGGCGCGTCCTCACGCTGGCGCTCACCTTCGCGCTCCTGCTCGTGCTGTTCGCCGGCCGGCTCGTGTACGTGCAGGTGCTCAAGGGCCCCGAGATCGCCGAGCAGGCGCGCGCGGCGCGCATGACGAGCTACCAGGTCCTCGGCGCCCGCGGCGAGATCACCGACGCCGACGGCGTCGTGCTCGCCACGTCGGTCGAGCGCTACACGATCGCGGTGGACCAGACGAAGATGGCGACCTACCGCGCCCGGGGCTCGGACGGCGAGGACGGCCCCGCGGGCGTCGCCGCGCGGCTCGCACCCCTGCTCGGGGCGAACCCCGCCGAGCTCGGCGGGCGTCTCGTGGGCGAGCGGACGTTCGTGTACGTGCAGAAGAACGTGCTGCCCGAGGTCGCCCGCGAGATCCGCGCGCTGCGGATCGACGGGATCATGGTCGACAAGGTCGCCGACCGCGTGTACCCCAAGGGCGCGGTGGCCGGCAACATGCTCGGCTTCGTCAACTCGTCGGGCCACGGCCTGCAGGGGCTCGAGCTGACGCTCGACGAGCGCCTGCACGGCGCCCCGGGGCACGAGAGCTTCGAGCGCGGCCGCGGCGGCCAGCCGATCCCCGGCGGCGTCTCGGAGGGCACGCCGGCCCGGACGGGCGACTCCGTGCGGCTCACGCTGAAGTCCGACCTGCAGTACAAGGCCCAGGCGGAGCTGGAGGAGCAGGTCGCCGCGACGGGGGCGACCGGCGGCGCGGTCGTCGTCATGCGCCCGAACGGCGAGATCCTCGCGCTGGCCGACTCGGGCTCGATCGACCCCAACGACCCGGGGGAGCAGGGCGCCGGGGCGCTCTCGGCCGCGGTCACGCAGGTCTTCGAGCCGGGCTCGACGAGCAAGGTCGTCACGATGGCCGCCGCGCTGGAGCAGGGCCTCGTCACGCCGACGGACACGTTCGAGGTCGGCGACCGCTGGCAGACGCCGCACGGCGAGACCATCAAGGACTCCCACGACCACCCGGTGCAGCGGCTCACCGCGACCGGGATCTTCGCGGAGTCGTCGAACGTCGGCACGATCCTCATCGGCGAGCGGCTCACGAAGGAGCAGCGGCACCAGTACATGACGGCGTTCGGCTTCGGCTCGCGCACCGGCATCGAGCTGCCAGGCGAGTCGCCGGGCCTGCTGCGCACCCCCGACAAGTGGCAGGGGCGCGACGAGTACGCCGTGCTGTTCGGCCAGGCGGTGTCGGTCAACGCGTTGCAGGCGGCGAGCGTCTTCGCGACGATCGCGAACGACGGCGTGCGCGCCGAGCCGCACCTCATCGCGGGGTGGGAGTCGCCCGACGGGACGTTCCACCCCGAGGCGCAGCCCGAGGGGACGCGGGTCGTGTCGTCCGGCACGGCGGACGCCGTGCTGTCGATGATGGAGAGCACCGTCGTGGACGGCACCGGCTCGAGCGGGGCGATCCCCGGGTACCGCGTCGGGGGCAAGACCGGCACGGCGCAGAAGTTCGACCCGGCGGGCTACACGTCGTCGTTCATCGGCGTGGCGCCGGTGGACGACCCGCAGGTCGTGACGGCCGTCATCCTGCACGACCCGAAGACGTCGATCTACGGCGGCACGGTCGCCGCGCCGCTGTTCAGCTCGCTGACGCAGTACGCCCTGCAGCAGCTCGGCGTGGCGCCGTCCGGGGTGCCGGCGACGCTGTACCCGACCACGTGGTGACGACCGGCCGGGGTAGATTCCTCCCCATGACGTCCCCCCTGGGCCGGCTGCGCCCCGAGCACCCGCCGGTCCGCAGGGTCGGCGCCCTCGTGTCCGCGCTGGGCCCGTCCCTCGGGCTCTCCCTGGCCGACGCGGCGGGGGAGGACGTGACCTTCGGCGGCGTCACGATGGCGAGCCGTGACGTGGTGCCGGGCGACCTGTTCGTCGCGGTCCCCGGGCTCAAGGTGCACGGCGCGCGGTTCGCCGGCGACGCGGTCGCGGCCGGCGCCGTCGCGGTGCTCACGGACGCCGCGGGCGCGGAGCTCCTGCGGGACGTACCGGGCGCGGACGCCGTGCCCGTGGTCCTCGCCGGCTCGCCGCGCGCGGTCGCGGGCCCCGTCGCCGCGTGGTTCCACGACGAGCCGGCGCGCCGCCTCGTCACCGTCGGCGTCACGGGGACCAACGGCAAGACGACGACGACCTACTTCGTCGACGCGGCGCTGCGTGCCCACCACGCCCGCACGGCCGTGCTGGGCACGGTCGAGCTCCGGATCGGCGAGGACGCGGTCGAGAGCCCGCGCACCACCGTCGAGGCGCCCGTCCTGCAGGACCTGCTGGCCCTCGCGCTCGAGCGCGGCGCGACCGCGCTGACGACCGAGGTGTCGTCGCACGCGCTCGCGCTGGGGCGCGTCGGGGGCGTCGAGTTCGACGTCGTCGGCTTCACGAACCTGCAGCGCGACCACCTCGACTTCCACGGCGACATGGAGGGCTACTTCCGCGACAAGGCCCGCCTGTTCGCGGCCGGGCAGGCGCGGCGCGGCGTCGTCGTCGTGGACGACGCCTGGGGGCGGCGGCTCGCGGCGGAGTCCCCGGTGCCCGTCGAGACCGTCGCCACGCACGTCGGCGCGCCCGAGGCGGCCGACGCGGACTGGGCCGTCGTGTCGGCCGACATCGGGCTCGACGGCGTCGGCTCCCGGTTCACGCTGCGCGGGCCCGACGGCGCCGAGCACGAGGCGGCGAGCCCGCTGCCCGGTCTGGTGAACGTGTCGAACGCCGCCCTCGCGGTCGTGCTCGCGCGCGCCGCGGGCGTGCCGCTGGACGTGGCGATCGCCGCCGTGGGGGCGGCGCACGCGATCCCGGGCCGCATGGAGCGCGTCGTCGAGCGCGGCGACGGGTGGCCGCTGTGCCTCGTCGACTACGCGCACACGCCCGACGCGCTGGAGCTCGCGCTCGCCGCGGTGCGTCCCATCACGCCGGGGCGCCTCGTCCTGGTGCTGGGCTCCGACGGCGACCGCGACCAGGGCAAGCGCCCGATCATGGGCGGCGTCGCGGCGCGCCTCGCCGACGTCGTCGTCGTCACCGACGAGAACCCCCGCTCCGAGGACCCCGCCGCGATCCGCGCGGCGATCCTCGACGGGGTGCGGGACGTCCGTCCCGACCTGGCCGACGTGCACGAGGCGACCAGCCGCGCGCAGGCCATCCGCGACGCCCTCGCCCTCGCCGGTGACCGGGACACGGTCATCGTCACGGGCAAGGGCCACGAACCGACCCAGGAGATCGCCGGGGTGTTCCACCGCTACAACGACCGCGACGTGTTCCTCGCCGCCCGCGCGCAGGGGGTGCAGGCGCAGGACCTGCGGCTGCACCAGGATCAGGAGCAGCACGCGTGATCGCCCTCACGGCGGCCGAGATCGCGGCCGCGACCGGCGGAGCCCTGTCCGGCACCGCACCGGGGACCGTCGTCGCCGGACCCGTCGTCGTCGACTCCCGGGAGGTGCTGCCCGGCGGGCTGTTCGTCGCGCTGCCCGGCGAGCACGTCGACGGCCACGACTTCGCGGCGGGTGCCGTGGCGGCCGGGGCGGCGCTCGTCCTCGCCGCGCGCCCCCTCGACGGTCCCGACGGCGCCCTGCCGTGCGTCGTGGTGCCCGACGTGGAGCGTGCGCTCGGCGACCTCGCGCGCGACGTGCTGGCCCGCCTGCGGGAGGCGGCCGTCGAGCCCGGCGGCAGCGGCCTGCGCGTCGTCGGCGTCACCGGGTCCGTCGGCAAGACGACGACGAAGGACCTGCTCGCGCAGCTGTGCGGCGCCGCGGGCCCCACGGTCGCCCCGGTGCGGTCGTTCAACAACGAGATCGGCCTGCCGCTGACGGTGCTGCGCGCCGACGAGGCGACGCGCTTCCTCGTGCTCGAGATGGGCGCGAGCGGGCCGGGTCACCTCACCTACCTCACCGACATCGCGCCGCCCGACGTCTCGGTCGTGCTCGTGGTCGGGCAGGCGCACCTCGGCGGGTTCGGCGGGATCGACGCCGTCGCGCGGGCCAAGGCGGAGATCGTCGCGGGGCTCGTCCCCGGCGGCACCGCGGTGCTCAACGCCGACGACAACCGCGTGCGCGCCATGGCGGTCGCCGCACCGGGCCCCGTCGTCCTCTTCGGCGCGTCGTCGGACGCGGACGTGCGGGCGGAGGACGTCACCCTCGACGCGCTGGGACGGGCGCGCTTCCGGCTGCGGCACGTCCCCACGGGCGAGGACCGCGAGGTCACGCTGCGCCTGGTCGGCGAGCACCACGTGCACAACGCGCTCGCCGCGGCCGCCGCGTCGCTGGCGGTCGGGCTGACGATCGACGAGGTCGCGACCGGGCTCAGCGCCGCCGACGCGCTCTCGCCGCACCGCATGCACGTCGTCGAGCGCCCGGACGGCGTCACCGTGGTCGACGACTCCTACAACGCCAACCCGGACTCGATGCGCGCAGCGCTCAAGGCGCTGGCGGTCATCGCCGGCCGCGAGCGGCGCTCCGTCGCGGTGCTCGGGGAGATGCTCGAGCTCGGCGACGAGCACCGGACCGCGCACGACACGATCGGCCGACTCGTCGTCCGCCTCAACATCGGCCTGACGGTCGTCGTGGGCGAAGGCGCCCGAGCCATCCGGGACGGCGCCAACCACGAGGGCTCGTGGGGCGACGAGGTGGTCCTGGCGGACGACGTGGAGAACGCCGCCGCCTTCCTCGAGCAGGAGCTGCGCCCCGGTGACGTCGTCCTCGTGAAGTCCTCGTACGGCGCCGGCCTGTGGCGGCTCGGCGACCGCCTCGTGGAGGCCGGCGCATGAGGGCCGTCCTCATCTCGGGCGGCATCGCGATGCTCGTCGCCCTGCTGGGCACGCCGCTGTTCATCCGCTTCCTCGTCAGGAAGCAGTACGGCCAGTTCATCCGGCAGGACGGCCCGACCGCGCACTTCACCAAGCGCGGCACCCCGACCATGGGCGGCGTCGTCATCATCGGCGCGACGCTGCTGGGCTGGCTCTGCGGCCTCCTGCTCACCGGCACGACGCCCAGCGCGTCCGCGGTGCTCGCGCTGTTCCTCATGACCGGCCTGGGCGTCGTCGGGTTCCTCGACGACTTCATCAAGATCTCGCGGCAGCGCAGCCTCGGGCTGTCGCCGTTCTGGAAGATCGTCGGGCAGGGCGTCGTCGGTGTCGTGTTCTCGGTCCTGGTCCTGCAGTTCCCGAACGAGCAGTTCCGCACGCCGGCGTCGACCCGCATCTCGTTCATCCGGGACACCGACATCGACCTCGCGTTCGCGGGCGCGACCGTCGGGCTGCTCCTGTTCGTCATCTGGGCGAACTTCCTCATCACGGCGTGGTCCAACGCGGTCAACCTCACCGACGGGCTCGACGGCCTCGCGACGGGCGTGTCGCTGATCGTCTTCGGCGCGTACGTGCTCGTGGGCGTGTGGCAGTTCAACCAGACGTGCCAGTCGGTGCTCACGGCCGGACCGCGGTGCTACGAGACGCGCGACCCGCTCGACCTCGCGGTCGTGGCGGCGGCCGTCACCGGCGCCCTGTTCGGCTTCCTGTGGTGGAACGCCAGCCCCGCCAAGATCTTCATGGGCGACACGGGCTCGCTCGCGCTCGGCGGCGCGCTCGCCGCGCTGACGATCCTCACGCGCACCGAGATCCTCGGCGCGATCATCGGCGGCCTCTTCGTCGTCATCGTGCTGTCGGACGTCATCCAGATCGGCTTCTTCAAGATGACCGGCAAGCGCGTGTTCAAGATGGCACCGCTGCACCACCACTTCGAGCTGTCCGGGTGGGGCGAGGTCACGATCGTGATCCGGTTCTGGATCATCGCCGGGCTGTTCGTGGCGCTCGGCGTCGGCATCTTCTACGCGGAGTGGGTGGCGGGCTAGGTGGACGCACGGTTCGACGGCCGCACGGTCCTGGTCGCCGGGCTCGGCGTCTCCGGCCGGGCGGCGGCCCAGGTCCTCACCGACCGCGGTGCACGCGTCGTCACGTTCGACGACCGGGCCGCGGAGGCGGACCACCACGACGTCGACGCGTTCCTCGCCGCCGACGGCCTCGCGGACGTCGACCTGGTCGTCGCCTCGCCCGGCCTGCCGCCGCACCACCCGCTGCTGGCCGCGGCCCGCGAGCGGGACGTGCCGGCCTGGAGCGAGGTCGAGCTCGCGTGGCAGGTCCGCGTGCCGCGCGACGGCGGCGCCGGCGAGGCCGCGCCGTGGCTCGCGGTCACGGGCACGAACGGCAAGACGACGACCGTCGGGATGCTCGAGTCGATCCTGCGTGCCGCGGGCCGCAACGCCCCGGCCGTCGGGAACGTCGGCACGCCCGTCGTGCTCGCGGCGGTCGACCCGCGGGTCGACGTGCTGGCCGTCGAGCTCTCGAGCTTCCAGCTGCACCTCACGCACTCGATGTCGCCGCAGGCCGCCGCCGTGCTCAACGTCGCGCCGGACCACCTCGACTGGCACGGGTCGCTCGAGGCGTACGCCGAGGCGAAGGGCCGGGTCTTCGAGCGCACGCAGGTCGCGTGCGTCTACAACGCCGCGGACCCGGTGACCGAGCAGCTCGTCCGGGACGCCGACGTGGTCGACGGCGCCGTGGCCGTCGGGTTCACGCTCGGCATGCCGGGCGTCGGCCAGGTCGGCCTCGTCGAGGACGTGCTCGTCGACCGCGGCTTCGCGCGGCTGCGGCACACGCACGCCGCCGAGCTCGGCACGCTCGCGGACCTCGCGCAGCTCGCGGGCCCCGACGGCGTCGTGCCGCCGCACGTCGTCCGCAACGCCCTCGCCGCCGCGGCGCTGGCCCTCGCGCACGGCGTCGAGCCCGTGCACGTGCGGGACGGCCTGCGCGCGTTCGGGCCGGGCGCGCACCGCATCGTCACCGTGGGACGCGTCGACGGCGTCGCGTACGTCGACGACTCGAAGGCCACGAACGCGCACGCCGCGGCGGCGTCCCTCGCCGCGTTCGGCGAGGGCTCCGTCGTGTGGGTGGCGGGCGGGCTCGCCAAGGGGGCGACGTTCGACGAGCTCGTCCGCGCGCGCCGCGACCGGCTGCGGGGCGTCGTCCTCATCGGCGTCGACCGTGCGCCGCTGCGGGACGCCCTCGCCCGACACGCACCGGATGTCCCGGTGATCGAGGTGCCCGCCGGTGACACTGAGCCGGTGATGACCCGTGCCGTGCAGGAGGCCCGCCGGCTGGCGGCCGGGGCACCCGCCGGGGTCCCGGTCACCGTGCTGCTCGCGCCCGCCAGCGCCTCGATGGACCAGTTCGCGTCGTACGCGGCGCGCGGCGACGCCTTCGCGGCCGCCGTGCAGGCACTCGGGGCGGACGGGGTGAGCCCGCGCGCCGACGGCCCGGAGGCCCGGCCGTGACGGCGACCGCCGGCCCCGGTCCGGCGGTCGGCACGCGGACGCCCGGCGGCGGCACCCCCCTCGCGGGACGCGAGCCGTCCTTCCTCGGTGCGTGGAACTCGGCCGTCACGAGCTACTACGTGCTCGTCGGCGCGAGCGCGCTGCTCGTCGTCGTCGGCCTCGTCATGGTGCTGTCGAGCTCGAGCGTCGAGTCGCTCGCCGAGGGGGACTCGCCGTACGCGGTGTTCCTCGACCAGGCGAAGTACGCGCTCATCGGGCTGCCCGCGCTGCTCGTCCTGTCACGGATGCCGGTGCGCGCGCTGCGCGCCGCCGCGTGGCCGGTGCTCGGTGCGGCCGTCGTGTTCCAGATGCTCGTGTTCACGCCGCTCGGCTGCGGTGCGGGAGGCAACCGCAACTGGGTCTGCCTGCCCGGGTTCTCCGCGCAGCCGTCTGAGACCGTCAAGCTCGCCCTCGCCGTGTGGCTCGGCGCCGTCCTCACGCGCAAGCTCGCGCTCCTGCACGAGTGGAAGCACGCGCTCGTCCCGGCCGTGCCCGTCGCCGGCCTCGCCATCGGCGCGGTGCTGCTCGGCCACGACCTCGGCACGGCGCTCGTCCTCGTCCTGCTCGTGGCGGGGGCGATGTTCGTCGCCGGCGTGCCGCTGCGCATCTTCGCCGTCGCCGGGCTCGTCGCCGCCGCGGGCGTCGCCGTGCTCGCGATCGGCAGCGAGAACCGCGTCAACCGGATCATGTCGTGGCTGTCCGCCACCTGCGACGTCACCAACGAGTGCTACCAGACGCTGCACGGCGGCTGGGGGCTGGCGACGGGCGGCCTCGGCGGGCTGGGGCTGGGGGAGAGCCGCGAGAAGTGGTCGTACCTGCCCGCGGCGCACAACGACTTCATCTTCGCGATCCTCGGCGAGGAGCTCGGGCTCGTGGGCACGCTGCTCGTCCTCGGTCTGTTCGCGCTGCTCGCGTTCGCCATGATCCGCGTCATCCGGCGGCACCCGGACCCGTTCGTCAAGATCACCACGGCCGGCATCTGCGCGTGGGTCGTCGGCCAGGCCACCATCAACATCGCGGTCGTCATCGGCCTCGCGCCCGTCATCGGCGTGCCGCTGCCGCTCGTGTCCGCAGGAGGGTCCGCACTCATCGTGACGATGGCCGCGCTCGGCGTCCTCATCTCCTTCGCCCGCTCCGAGCCCGGCGCCGCCGAGGCGCTCGCGGCGCGGCCCTCGGTGGTCCGCCGCTCGCTCGCGGTGATCGGACGGACCCGTGGCTGACGCGCCCGCCGTCCTCCTCGCCGGCGGCGGCACCGCCGGCCACGTCAACCCGCTGCTGGCGGTCGCCGACGAGCTGCGCCGCCGGCACCCCGACGCGCGCCTGTCCGTGCTCGGCACGGCCGAGGGCCTCGAGGCCCGGCTCGTGCCGGAGCACGGGTACCCGCTGGCCGTCGTGCCGCGCGTCCCGCTGCCGCGCCGCCCCACCGCGGACTGGTTCCGCCTGCCCGGCCGGCTGCGCGCCGCGGTGGCCGCGGCGGAGGAGGCGATCGACGCCGTCGGCGCGCACGTCGTCGTCGGGTTCGGCGGCTACGTCGCGACGCCCGCGTACCTCGCCGCCCGCCGGCGCGGGATCCCGGTGGTGGTGCACGAGCAGAACGCCCGGCCGGGCCTCGCGAACCGTCTCGGCGCCCGGGGGGCCGCCGCCGTCGCCGTCACGTTCCCCGGCACCGAGCTGCCTCGTGCCCACGTGACCGGCCTGCCCCTGCGGCGCCCCGTGCAGGACCTCGTGCACGCGCGGGCGACCGACCCGGACGGCGCGCGCCGCACCGCGGCGGCCGCGCTCGGCCTCGACCCCGGGGCCACGACGCTGCTCGTCACCGGCGGCTCGCTCGGCGCGGTGAGCGTCAACCGGGCCGTCGCCGGCGCCGCGGCGGACCTGCTCGCCACCGGTGCGCAGGTGCTGCACCTGACGGGCCGCGGCAAGGACGCCGACGTGCGCGCCGCCGTGGCCGACGTGCCCGGCGCCGAGCGGTACCACGTGCTGGAGTACCTCACCGCGATGGAGCACGCCCTCGCCGTGGCCGACGTCGTCGTCGGGCGTGCCGGCGCGGGCACGGTGTGCGAGCTGGCGGCGCTGGGGATCCCGGCCGTGTACGTACCGCTGCCCGTGGGCAACGGCGAGCAGCGCCTCAACGCCGCGCCGGTGGTCGCGGCCGGGGGCGGCGTGCTCGTCGAGGACGCGGACCTCACGCCCGACTGGGTGCGGGCGCACCTGCCGGTGCTGCTGGCGTCCGGCGACGCCGCCGAGGCCCGGCTGCGGATGGGCGCCGCGGCCGCCGGGGTGGGCGTGCGTGACGGTGCCGCCCGCGTCGTGGCGCTCGTGGAGGCGCAGCTCCCGGCGCACGTGGCGGCGTCCGTGGTGCCGGCCGGCGCCGCACCCGCCGACGGGCCGGCCGTGCCGCACCCGGGCACGCGCGCACCCGTGCCGCTGGTCGACCTGGGCCGCGTGCACCTCGTCGGCGTCGGCGGGGCGGGCATGTCGGCGATCGCGCCGCTGCTCGCGGCGCGCGGGCTGACGGTCAGCGGCTCGGACGCCCACGACGGACCCGCCCTCGCCGGCCTGCGCGCGGCCGGCGTGCGGGTGCACGTCGGCCACGACGCCGCGCACGTCGACGACGTCGACTCCCTCGTCGTGTCGTCGGCGGTCCGTGCGTCCAACCCCGAGGTCGCCGCGGCGCAGGCGCGCGGGCTGCCGGTGCTGCACCGGTCGGAGGCGCTCGCGTCGCTGATGGCCGGCCGCGACGCCGTCGCGGTCGCCGGTGCGCACGGCAAGACGACCACGTCGGCCATGATCGCGACGGCGCTCGTGCACGCGGGCGCCGACCCGGCGTTCGCGATCGGTGGCGTCGTGCGGTCGGCGGAGGGCACCCTCGGCGGGTCGCGGCACGGGGACGGCCCGTTCGTGGCCGAGGCCGACGAGTCCGACGGCTCGTTCCTGGCGTACGAGCCGCTCGTCGCCGTCGTCACCAACGTGGAGCCCGACCACCTGGACCACTACGGCTCGCGCGAGGCGTTCGAGGAGGCGTTCGTGCGCTTCGCCGCGCGCGTGCGCCCGGGCGGCCGGCTCGTGGCCTGCGCCGACGACCCGGGCGCGGCCCGGCTGGTCGCGAGCGCCCGGGACGGGCTGCGGCAGCGCGGCGCCGACGTCGTCACCTACGGGGTCGGGCAGGACGCGGACGTGCACGTCGGCGGGAGCCGCGCCACGGACGACGGCCGGTGGGAGGTCGTCCTCACGCCGGCCGACGGCACGGGCCCCGTCACGCTGCGGCTGCGCGTGCCCGGCGCGCACATGGCGCTCGACGCGGCCGCCGCGTGGTGCGCGCTGCGCCGCCTCGGCGTCGCGCCGGCCGCCGCGGCCGCGGGGCTGGACGCCTTCGCCGGCACGGGCCGCCGGTTCGAGGACCGCGGCACGGCCGCGGGCGTGCGGGTCGTCGACGACTACGCGCACCACCCGACCGAGGTGGCGGCGCTCCTGACGGCCGCCCGGCAGGTGGCCGGCGCCGGCCGGGTGCTCGCGCTGTTCCAGCCGCACCTGTTCTCCCGCACGCGCACCTTCGCGGCGGAGTTCGGCGCGGCGTTCGACCTCGCCGACGGCGTCGTCGTCACCGACGTCTACGCCGCGCGCGAGGACCCGGACCCCGCGGTGACGGGCGCCCTCGTGGCGGATGCCGTGCCGACGCCCGGCAAGGCGCGCTTCGTCCCCGACCGGGTCGGTGCGGCGCACGCCGTGGCGGCGCTGGCGCGGGACGGCGACCTCGTCCTCACCGTCGGCGCGGGCGACGTCACCGAGCTCGGGCCGGTCGTGCTGGCCGCGCTCGAGGAGCGGGGCACGTCCGCCGACGCCGGCGCGTCCGTGGACGGTGCGGTGCCGTGAGTCCCGACCGGCCGCCCGCACCGCGCCCGCGCCGGCCGGCCGGCCCGGCGCGGACGTCGCGTCCGGGCC
>NZ_JBFTEP010000115.1:0-11421 GCF_047229365.1 Cellulomonas pasadenensis
GCCGCCGCCTCGACACCCTCGACGCGGAGCAGGTGCGCCGCCCGCCGGCGCCGCTCGCTCGCGTGGTTCGCGCTGCTCGCCGGCCCCAACGTCGTGCTGCTCGTGCTGTTCGTGTACCGCCCGCTCGTCGAGAGCTTCTACCTCTCGACGATGCAGTGGAACCTCGGCTCGCCCGTGGCCCGCTTCGTCGGCCTCGGCAACTACGTCGAGTGGTTCACCGCCGACTCCACCGCACGGGTCCTCACGACGACGGCCGTGTTCACGGTCACGACGGTCGGCGGGGCGCTCCTGCTCGGTCTCGGCCTCGCGCTGCTGCTGGACCGCAGGCTCCCCGGCCGCGGCCTGGCCCGCACGGTGGCGTTCGCCCCGTACGTGCTCTCCGGGTACGCCGTCGGCATCCTCTGGCTGTTCATCTTCGACCCCCGGTACGGGCTGATGTCGACGGTGCTCGGCTGGTTCGGGGCCGCGTCGCCGCAGTGGTACACGACGCCGCCGTGGCCGCTCGTCATGGTGGTCGTCGTCTACCTGTGGAAGAACCTCGGGTACGTCGCGCTCATCTACCTGGCCGGGCTGCAGGCCGTGCCGCAGGACCTCAAGGACGCCGCCGCGCTCGACGGCGCCACGCCCGCCCGCACGCTGCGCTCGGTCGTGCTGCCGCTGCTCGCGCCGACCACGTTCTTCCTGCTGGTCACGATGCTGCTGGCGTCGCTGCAGTCCTTCGACATCATCAAGGCGATGACGCAGGGCGGGCCCCTCGGCAGCACGACGACGCTGATGTACCAGATCTACCAGGAGGGGTTCGTCAACGGCCGCGCGGGGTACGCGTCGGCCGGCGCGACGATCCTGTTCGTCCTCCTGCTCGCGGTCACCGCGGTCCAGCTGCGCTACGTCGAGCGGAAGGTCCACTACGCATGAGCGTCCAGACGCCCCCGCGCCCCGCCCCGCCCGCACCCGCGTCGCCCCCGCCGGCGGCGCCCGCACCGGCGCCCGCCACCCGCCGCGGCCGCTCCCTGCGCGCCCTGCTGCTCGACGGCGGCGGCGTGCTCGCGATGGCCGTCGCGGCCGTCGTGCTGGGCATGCCCCTGCTGTGGATGGCGCTCGCGAGCCTCAAGCGCCCCGACGAGCTGTACCGCACGCCGCTGCAGTGGCTGCCGGAGCGGTTCGACGTGGCGAGCTACGCGCAGGCCGCCGAGACCATCCCGCTCGGGCAGCTCTTCGCGAACAGCGTCGGGCTCACCGTCGCGGGCGCGGGCCTCAAGGTCGTCCTCGGCCTGTGCTGCGCGTACGCGCTGGTCTTCCTCGACGTGCCGTTCCGGCGGACGGTGTTCCTCGTCGTCATCGCGGCGCTGATGATCCCGCCGCAGATCACGATCATCCCCAACTACACGTTCGTCGCGAGCCTCGGCTGGCTCAACACGTACCAGGGGATCCTCGTACCGGGCCTGGCCAGCGCGTTCGGCACGTTCCTGTTCCGCCAGCACTTCCTCACGCTGCCGGCGTCGGTGCTCGAGGCGGCGCAGCTCGACGGCGCGGGGCACTGGCGGCGGCTGTGGCGGTTCGTCGTGCCGATGTCGCTGCCGACCGTCGCGGCCGTCGGGCTCGTCGCGGTCGTCACCGAGTGGAACGACTACCTGTGGCCGTTCCTCGTGGTCGACGACCCGGACAAGATGACGCTCCCCGTCGGGCTCACGCTGCTGCAGAACGTCGACGGCATGTCGAACTGGGGCGTGCTGCTGGCCGCGACCGTCGTCGTGACGCTCCCCGTGCTGCTCGTCTTCCTGCTGCTCCAGCGCCGGCTCGTCGCCGGCCTCACGACGGGCGCCGTCACCGGCTGACCCGCCCCGCGCGGGCACCGGCCCGCGCACCACCCACCCGACCACCGGACCGCCCCCGGTCCGGTCCCCCGCGCGCGCCGTCCGGCCCGCGCACCGTGCACGACCCCCGCACAGAACCCCCGAGGAGACACCGTGTTCCACCGCACCGCGCGGAACCGTCGCCCGTCCGCCGTCGCGCTCGGCGCGCTCGCCGCCGTCGGCGCCCTGGCCCTCACCGCCTGCTCGGCCCCCAGCGTGGCCGGCGACGACCCGTCCGCATCCGGCGAGGCCGCCGCCGAGGTCGACTGGTCGCAGGTCGAGCCCGCCTCCGAGATCACGTGGTGGAGCAACCACCCCGGCGCCTCCAAGGCGGTCGAGGAGGAGCTCATCGCCCGCTTCGAGGAGGAGCACCCCGAGATCTCGGTCGACCTCGTCACGGCCGGCGCGAACTACGACGAGGTCGCGCAGCGCTTCCAGGCCGCGTCGCAGACGGACGAGCTGCCGTCGCTCGTCATCGCGTCCGACGTCTGGTGGTTCCGGTACCACCTGAACGACCAGATCATGCCGCTGGACGACGTCTTCGAGCACCTCGATGCGGAGACCGACGACTTCGTCCCCGCCCTGTACGGCGACTACGAGTACGACGGGCAGCACTGGGCCGCGCCGTACGCCCGCTCCACCCCGCTCTTCTACTACAACAAGGACATGTGGGCCGCCGCCGGCCTGCCCGACCGCGGCCCCGAGACGTGGGAGGAGCTCGCGTCCTGGACCGGGAAGCTCCAGCCGCAGCTGCCCGCCGACTCGGCGCCGCTCGGCATGTCGGTCGGCACGTCGTGGTCGGCGTGGTGGTTCGAGAACATGATCTGGGGCCACGGCGGCCAGTACTCCGACGAGTGGGAGACGACGCTCGACACGCCCGAGGCGCTCGAGGCGGGCGAGTTCGTCCGCGACCTGTTCCACGGCGAGCAGCCGGTCGCCACGGTGTCCGAGGACGCGACGGTCGACTTCGCGTCCGGCACGGTCGCCTCGACGATCGGCTCGACGGGCTCCCTCAAGGGCATCCTCGACGCGGCGACGTCCGAGGTCGGCACCGCCTACCTGCCCGACGGCCCCGACGGCGGCGGCACGCCGACCGGCGGCACCGGCCTGGCGATCCCGTCCTCGAAGACGCCGGAGGAGCAGCTCGCCGCGGCGATGTTCCTGCAGTTCCTCACGGACACGGACCAGACGGCGTACTTCTCGCAGAGCACGGGCTACATGCCCGTGCGCACGTCGGCCGTCGAGTCCGACGCGATGACGGCCGTCTACGCGGAGAAGCCGCAGTTCCGCACCGCGGTCGACCAGCTCGCCGACAAGGCGCGCTCGCAGGACTGGATCCGCGTGTTCGTGCCGGGCGCCGACGCGATCCTCACCGAGGGCCTCGAGCAGATCGTCCTGCAGGGCACCGACCCGGCCGAGGCGTTCGGGGCGATCACGCCGAAGATCGAGACCGCGTACCGCGAGAACGTGGAGCCGTACCTGTGACGGTCGTCGTCGCGCACCGCGGCAACTCGTCCGTCGCGCCGCAGAACACCCTCGCGGCGTTCGAGGCGGCGTGGCGGGCGGGGGCCGGGTCGATCGAGATCGACGTGCAGCTGACCGCCGACGGGCAGGTCGTCGTCATCCACGACGACACGCTCGACGCGACGACGTCCGGCTCGGGCCCCGTCGCCGGCACGGACCTGGCGGGCGTGCGGTCCCTCGACGCGGGCGCGTGGTTCGCGCCCGCGTACGCGGGGCAGCGCGTGCCGACGTTCGCGGAGGTCGTCGACCTGCTGCTGCGCCGGCCCGGCATCGACCTGCTGCTCGAGGTCAAGGGCGCGTGGACGGCCGAGCAGGTGCGCGGCGTCACCGAGCCGGTGCTCGCAGCGGGCCTCGCGGACCGCGTGGTCGTGCAGAGCATCTGGCCGGGGACGGTCGCGGCGCTGCGCGAGGCGGCACCGGGGCTGCGCCGGGGGCTGCTCGTCCTCGAGGTCCGCGACGACCTGCTCGACCTGTGCGCCGAGCTCGACGTCGTCACGTGCAACCCGTACGGGCCGCTGCTCGCGGCCGACCCGGGACTCGTCGACCGGCTGCACGCGGCCGGTCGTGAGGTCACGGTCTGGACGCTGAACGAGCCGGAGCACTGGGCGGCGGCCGTCGCCCTCGGGGTCGACGGCGTCATCACCGACCGGCCGGACCGCCTGGCCGGCTGGCTGGCGGCCCGCGTCCCGACCCCGGTCGCCTGACGGCCGGTCCCGCACGCGAACCGGCCGTCGTGCAGCACCCGCGTCACGCGGTGCTGCACGGCGGCCGGTCCGGCGTCGGCAGGGTCGGGAGCCGGGGCCGGGTCGGGTCGGGGTCGTCAGCCGGGCTGGGTCTCCAGGAGCGCCCAGACGTGCTTCGTCGTCTCGTCGGCGTACCAGCCGACGTCCTGCGAGAGGCGGCGGGCGATCTGCAGGCCGAAGCCGCCCATGCCGGCGGCACGCTCGCCCGCGATCCGGGGCTCGCTGCTCACGTCGTGGTCGGCGACGTCGAGCAGCAGGTGCGGGTCGCGCCGGCTCAGCGTCACGTACGTCGGCGGGATGCCGTGCAGCAGCGCGTTCGTGGCGAGCTCGCTCGCGATGAGGACCATGCGCTCGCCCACCGGGTCGAGCCGTCCGGGGTCGCCCCCGGTCGCGGCGGCGAGCTCGTGGCGCAGGCGCGACAGCTCCGCGGTGGTGTCCAGCGTCCACGTGCGGACGTGCTCGAACCCCTCGGGCGGCCGCGACGTGCGCAGCCCGTCGTCGACGTCCGGCGGACCGTCGGTGCGCTGCTCGCTCACGTGACTCCTCGAGGGGTGGGTGGCGTGTGGTCTCACGCGCGCACCTACCGTAGGCGTCGCTCGTCCTGGACGCCCGTCGAGCCACACCCCCGCGTGGGCGAAAGCACCCGGATGCGCGCGGCCTCAGGCCGCCTGCGCCGCGGCGGTGTCCTGCCCCGCCAGCAGCCACCGCACCGTCCGCGTCGCCTGCCGCCCCGCCCAGTGGGCGGCGGTGCCGCGCGCCCTGCCGACCGGTGCCAGCCCGAGCCCGTCGACGGCCCAGGCCGGCAGGCTCGCGACCGCCGGCTGCGCGAGCGCGGTGTAGCCGAGCCGCAGCGCCGGCGGGACGGGCGGCTCGCGCAGCAGGAACGCCGCCGCGTCGAGGGCGGCGGGCGTGGCGCGCAGCACCGGCCGGTACGACGCGATGGCGGCGTGCAGGTCGGCGACGGTCTCGGGGACGTCGACGGCGCCCATCGCGCGCCCGATCCGCGCGGCCTGCGCGACGTACTCGTCGGCGCGCGCGGGCGTCAGCGGGTCCGTGCCGTAGCGCTGGTGCGCGTCGAGGAAGCTCTCGATCTCCGCGACGTGCACCCAGCGCAGCAGGTCCGGGTCGTCGGCGGCGTACGCGATGCCGTCGGCCGTCACGCCGCGGATGCGGCCGTGGATGGTGCGGACGGCGTCGACGGCGGCCTGCGCGTCCTCCGCCGTGCCGAACACCGTGACCGCGAGGAACGTGCTCGTGCGCGACAGCCGTCCCCACGGGTCGGCGCGGTAGCCGGAGTGCTCGGCGACCGCCGCCATCGCCGCGGGGTGCAGCGACTGCAGCAGCAGCGACCGCAGTCCGCCGACGAACATCGACGCGTCGCCGTGCACCTGGCGGATCGCGGCGTCGGGCGCGAACCAGCGCGGGCCGGGACGGTGGTGGATGCGGTGGCGGCTGCGCTCGCCGTGGGGTCCGGCGACCCGCAGGAAGAGCGCCGTGCCGGCGCGCGCCCGCAGGCGCCGCACGGGGTCGACGGTCATGCGCCCACGCTGCGGGACCGGACCTGAGCGCCCGCTGAGTCGCCGGCCGGACGCGGTGCCGACGACGTGCCGGGAAGACACCGGCCGCGGGTGCCGTTGCCCCCGGTATGCGAGCCATCACCTACGCCCGGTACGGCGGTCCCGACGTCCTCGAGCTCACCGAGCAGCCCACGCCCAAGGTCGGCCCCGACAGCGTCCTCGTGCGCGTGCGTGCCGCCTCGGTCAACCCGGTCGACTGGAAGATGCGCGCCGGGTACCTCGACCAGGTCATGGACGTGACGTTCCCCGTCGTGCCCGGCTGGGACGTCGCGGGCGTCGTCGAGCGGCCCGGCCTCGACACGCCGGAGCTGCAGGCCGGCGACGAGGTGTACGGGTACGTGCGCAAGGACTGGGTGCAGGGCGGCACGTTCGCCGAGCTGGTCGCGGCGCCCGTCCGGACGCTCGCCCGCAAGCCGGCGGCGTGGTCCTTCGAGGAGGCCGCGGCCGTGCCGCTCGCCGGCCTCACGGCGTACCAGAGCATCGAGCGCGCGGGCGTGCGGGCGGGGCAGACGGTCCTCGTCCACGCGGCCGCCGGCGGCGTCGGCCAGTTCGCGGTGCAGATCGCCGCAGCGCGCGGCGCCCGCGTGATCGGCACCGCGTCCGAGCGGAACCACGACCACCTGCGCGCCCTCGGCGCGGAGCCGGTCGCGTACGGCGAGGGCCTGGTCGACCGGGTCCGCGCGCTCGCGCCGCAGGGCGTCGACGTCGTCCTCGACTACGGCTCGGACGACCTCGTGCCCACGACGCGGGCCGTGCTCGCCGACGGCGGGACGGTCGCGTCGATCGTCGACGCCGCCGCCCGCGACGAGCTCGGCGGGCACTACGTGTGGGTGCGGCCCAGCACGGCGGACCTCGACGCCCTGAGCGCGCTGGCGGACGCCGGGAGGCTCCGCGTGGACGTCGCCGAGGTGTTCGACCTGGCCGACGCCGCGGCGGCGCACGAGGCGAGCGCGAGCGGGCACGTGCGCGGCAAGGTCGTCGTCCGGGTCTGACGGCCTGGCACGGCTCCGGGGCCGCTGCGGGCGGTGGTGCGCGCGCCGCACCACCGCCCGTGGCGCGTCAGCGGGCGAACCGCACCCAGCTCACGTTGCCGACCTCGGCACCGCCGGTCGGGCCGACGACCTGCAGGTACACGCGGCGGACGCCGGTCGCGGACCCCGTCAGCGCCGCCGTGCGCGTCTCCCAGCGCTGCCAGCCCCCGGTCGGGCTGATCGGCACGCGTGCCAGCAGCGGGCCGAGGTTCGTGTCGCGCCGCACCTCGAGCGTGCCGGACGCCGTCGCGCCGGACGCCAGGCGCACCGACACCGACCGCGGCGACGTGGCGCCGAAGTCGAGGTCGAACCAGCCGACGAAGTCCCCGTGCGCGAGGTGCCCGACGGCCTGCCCGCAGCCGGCGTCCGCGCACGCCTCGACCTGCGTGCCGCGCTGGTCGTCGTAGAACGACGCGCCGAGGGTCGCGTACGGGGACGCCGTCGCCGGGTAGCCGAGCCCGTGCCCCAGCGGGAACAGCGCGTTCTTGCCGTCGCCGGCGTTGATGGGCTGCTGCACGGCGTCGTACGGCCACGTCACGGGCAGCCGGCCGGTCGGCGGGACCGCGCCGTAGAGCACGTCGGTCACGCCGTCGCCCTCGGTGCCCGGCAGCCACGCGGCGACGGCCGCGCGGACCCGGTGCAGCTCCTCGTTGACGTCGAGGGGGCGCCCGGAGAGCAGCACGAGCGTGATCGGGACGCCGGCGGCCGCGACGCGGTCGATGACGGCGCGGTCGCGCGCGGACAGGCGCATGTCGCCCGCGTCGTCCCCGTGCCACTCGGCGTACGGGTCCTCGCCCACGACGACGACCGCGCTCTGGTGGCTGCCGTCGGCGGCGGTGCCGTCCGGCGAGTACGTGACCGTCCCCGTCGTCGCCGCGCGCACGCCCTCGAGGACCGTCGTCCCGGGCTGCGCGTTGCCGGTCTGCCCCTGCCAGCCCAGCGTCCAGCCGCCCGACTGCCGGCCGACGTCGTCCGCCGCCACGCCCGCGACGAGCACCTTGCTCGCGCTGCGCGGCAGCGGCAGCACGCCCCAGTCGTTCTTCAGGACGACGACGGACGCGGCGACCGCCCGGCGCGCGAGCGCGCGGTGCGCGGCCGACCCGACCTCGCCGAGCCGCGACCGGTCCGCGAACGGCGCCTCGAACAGGCCCTTGCGGAACTTCGCGATCAGCACGCGCCGCGCCGCGTCGTCGATGCGGGACGTCGGGATCCGGCCCGCCTCGACCTCCCGGACCACGAGCGCGTGGAACGCGCGCCACTCGTCCGGGACCATGACGAGGTCGATGCCCGCGTTGATCGAGGTCCGCACGTCGTACGCCGAGATGCTGCTCGCGTCGCCGTCGAGGAAGTCGATGCCGCCGTAGTCGGAGACGACGAACCCGTCGAAGCCCAGCCGGCCCTTGAGCACGTCCGTGACCCAGTACCGGGAGCCGTGCACGCGCTCGCCGGAGATCGACGAGAACGACGCCATGACGACCCCGACGCCCTCGTCGACGACCGCCCGGAACGGCGGCAGGTGCAGCGCCTCCACCTGCGCCCGCGTCAGCGCGGTGTCGCCGCGGTCCACGCCGCCGGTCGTGCCGCCGTCGCCGAGGTAGTGCTTGGCGCCGGCGAGCACCGCGTCGCGGTCGGCGACCGAGGCGCCCTGGAACCCCCGCACGTACGCCGCCGAGAGCGTGGCGACCGCGGCGGGGTCCTCGCCGAACGACTCGTACGTGCGGCCCCACCGGTCGTTGCGCACGACCGCCGTGACGGGCGACCAGCTCGCGTCCATCCCGAGCGCCGTGATCTCGCGCGCGACCATGCGGCCGAGGTCCTCGACGAGGGCCGGGTCGCCGGTGGCGCCCAGGCCGATCTGGTGCGGCACGACCGTCGCGCCGCGCAGGCTGCCGAACCCGTGCACCGCGTTGACCGCGTAGAGCATCGGGATCCCGAGGCGGTTGCCCAGCGCCGAGCGCTGGTGTCCGTCGTACAGGTCCGCCCAGCCGGTCGGCGTGTTGCTCGCCGGCTCCGACGACCCCGACGAGAACCCGACGCCGACCCACCCGCTCGACAGCGCCTCCGCCGTGAGCCACTTGCGCTCGACGAGCGTCATCTGGCCGATCTTTTCGTCGAGCGTCATGCGCGCGAGCAGGTCGTCCGCGCGGGCGGCGGCCGGCAGCGCCGGGTCCCGGTACGGCGCGGTCGCCGCGGCGTGCCGGGGTGGAGCGGCGTGCAGGGGTGGAGCGGCGTGCGCCGGCGGGGCGGCGGGCAGCGCGAGCAGCGGCACGACGACGGCCACGGCGGCGGTCCCGGCGAGCAGGGTGCGGGCGCGGGCGCGGGTCAGGGCCCGGGTACGGGTCCGGGTGCGCGTGCGGGCGCGCGCGGCGCCCCGACGGTCGGTGGCGGTCATGGTGTCCCCCTGGTGGCGCGGCTCGTGGACGCGTCAGCGGGCGAAGCGCAGCCAGCCGACGTTGCCGACCTCGGCGCCGCTCGCCGGGCCGACGACCTGCAGGTACACACGGCGCACGCCCGTGGCGGAGCCCGTCAGCGGGACCGTGCGCGTCTCCCAGCGCTGCCACCCGCCGGTCGGCGAGATCGGCACGCGGGCCAGCAGCGGGCCGCGGTTCGTGTCCCGGCGGACCTCGAGGGTCCCGGACGCGGTCGCGCCGGACGCGACCCGCACGCTCACGCTGCGCGGCGACGTGGCGCCGAGGTCGACGTCGAACCAGCCGACGAAGTCCCCGTCCGCCAGGTGCGCCACGGCCTGCCCGCAGCCGGTGTCCGTGCACGCCTCGACCTGCGTGCCGCGCTGGTCGTCGTACAGCGCCGCGCCGATCGTCGCGTACGCGGACTGCGACGTCGGGTACCGCAGCCCGTGCCCGAGCGGGAAGAGCGCGTTCTTGCCGTCGCCCGCGTTGATCGGCTGCTGCACCGCGTCGTACGGCCAGGTCACCGGCAGCGTGCCGGTCGGCAGGACGTCGCCGAACAGCACGTCGGTGACGCCGTCGCCCTCCGTGCCGGGCAGCCACGCGACGACCGCCGCGCGCACCCGGTGCAGCTCCTCGTTGACGTCGAGCGGGCGCCCGGTGAGCAGCACGAGCGTGATCGGCACGCCCGCCGCCGCGACGCGGTCGATGACGGCGCGGTCGCGCGCGGACAGGCGCATGTCGCCCGTCGCGTCGCCCTCGTACTCGGCGTACGGCTCCTCCCCGACCACCACGACCGCGCTCTGGTAGCTGCCGTCGGCGGCCGAGCCGTCGGGCGAGTACGTCACCGTGCCCGACGCCGCGGCGCGCACGCCCTCGAGGATCGTCGTGCCCGGCATCGCGTTGCCCGGCGCCCCCTGCCAGCCCAGCGTCCACCCGCCGGACTGCCGCCCGACGTCGTCCGCGGCCACGCCCGCGACCAGGATGCGGCTGGCGCTCGTCGGCAGCGGCAGCACGCCCCACTCGTTCTTCAGCACGACGACCGACCCGCGCACCGCCTCGCGCGCGACCGCCCGGTGCGCGGCCGACCCGATCTCGCCGAGCCGCGCCCGGTCGGCGAGCGGCTGCTCCAGCAGCCCCTTCGCGATCTTCGCCGTGAGCACCCGCCGCACCGCGTCGTCGACGCGCGACACCGGGATGCGGCCGGCCTGCACCTCCGCCACGGCGACGGAGCGGAAGTGCTGCCAGTCGTCCGGGACCATGACGACGTCGACGCCCGCGTTGATCGCGGTGCGCACGTCGTAGCCCGACACGTCGTACCGGTCGCCGTCGAGGTAGTCGATGCCGCCGTAGTCGGAGATCACGACGCCGCCGAAGCGCAGCTCGCCCTTGAGCACGTCCGTGATCCACCGCCGCGAGCCGTGCACGCGCTCGCCGCGGATCGAGGAGTAGCTGACCATCACCGTCGCCGCGCCCGCGTCGACGGCGGCCCGGAACGGCGGCAGGTGCACCGCGCGGACCTGCGCGTCCGTGAGCGCCGCGTCGCCGCGGTCCTCGCCGCCCGTGGTGCCGCCGTCGGCGAGGTAGTGCTTCGCGTTGGCGAGGACCTGGTCGCGGTCCGCCACCGACGCGCCCTGCAGGCCGCGGACCAGCGCGGCGGAGAGCGTGGCGACGGCCGCCGGGTCCTCGCCGAACGACTCGTACGTGCGCCCCCACCGGTCGTCCCGCGCGACGGCGACCACCGGCGAGAAGCTCAGGTCGACGCCCATCGCGGACAGCTCGCGCGCCACGAGGTCGCCCACGCGCCCCACCACGGCGGGGTCGTGCGTCGCGCCCAGCCCGATCTGGTGCGGCACGATCGTCGCGCCCGGCAGGTTGCCGAACCCGTGCACCGCGTCGGCGGCGAAGAGCATCGGCACGCCGAGCCGGCTCGAGAGCGCCGCGCGCTGCAGCGTGTCGTACCGGTCGGCCCACCCGGTCGGCGTGTTCGGCGACACCGTGGAGCTGCCGCCCGCGAAGACGAACCCGACGCCGCCTCCCGAGAGGGCGCCCGAGGTGATCCACCGGGTGCCGACCATGGTCATCTGGCCGATCTTCTCGTTCAGGCTCATGCGCGAGAGCAGGTCCTGGGCGCGCGTCGCGACCGGCAGCGCCGGGTCGAGGTAGGGCGGGGCGGCGGCGGGGTCCGCCGCGGCGGGCACCGCCTCGGCCGCCGCGGCGGCCCCCGGGTCGGTGGGCGCGCCCAGGCTCGTATACAACAAACCCAGCCCCCGCGACTCGTACGC
>NZ_JBFTEP010000116.1:0-11339 GCF_047229365.1 Cellulomonas pasadenensis
GCGCACGACGGCGGCGCGCGCCGCGTCGAGGACCTGAGCACGAGCGCGACCGGCGGCGCGAGCGTCGCCGCGTGCGAGAGCGCGTCGCAGGCCGCGCCGCGGCCCGGCGAGGGCTGAGCCGGGCGAGGGCCGGGGCGGCGGCGGCCCCGGTGGGTCAGTCGGCGAGGCCGCCCTCGGGGTAGCCCTGGACGATCGTCATGTGCCCGCCGAGGTAGCCGCTGACACCGACGACGGCGCCCGCGGCGAGGACGACCGCCTTGCCGAGCTTCCGCCTGTCCTTCCTGCGCAGCAGGTAGGCGGTGGCGTACATGCCGAGGCCCACGCCGTTGAGGGCCGCGTGCACCACGCCCACACGCTGGACGCGCTTGTTGCCGCTGAACCAGTCGGCCGCCCCCGTCAGCGCCGTGGGCATCGCGGCGAGCACGCCGAGCCCGAGCAGGCGGTCGGCGGACCTCTCGGCGTCCTTCCCGCCGACGAGGTCGAGCGTCGTCGCGCTGATCCACAGGCCGAGCGGCAGGTCCGTCATCAGCGGGTGCAGCGCGTGGCCGATCGGCTCGCCGTTGAGGACGCCGCGCAGGCGGTCGTGCGACAGCAGCGGCGCGTACCAGGCGTGCGCCGCGGCGACGGCCGGGTCGAGGCGGGCGTCCTCCTCCAGCGCGAGGGTCAGCGCGAGGGCGGTGTTGTCGGTGTCGGTCGAGCGCGTGTGGGACACGGGGGCCTCCGGGCGGTCGCGGCTGGGCTCGGCTGTGCGGGTGCTGCGTCGTGCTGCGCTGCGGCGTCGTCCCGACGCCTCGTCCAGCATGGCCGCGCGCGGCCGACCTCGCAGCGCGACGAGCGGGCACCGCGCGCCGGGTGCGCCGTGCCCCGGTCGCGGCGGGCGGCACCCGGCCGGACGATGGCAGGACCGTCCCCTCGTCCCCGGAGGTCCGCCGTGGCGCGCCGCACCGTCGCCGACCAGCTCGTCGCCCAGATCGTCGCCGCCGGTGCGCGGCACGTGTACGGGATCGTCGGGGACAGTCTCAACCCGGTGGTGGACGCCGTCCGGCGGGCCCACGCCGACGGCGTCGACATCGAGTGGGTGCACGTCCGCCACGAGGAGGCCGGCGCGTTCGCCGCGGCCGCGGAGGCCGAGGTCACGGGGCGGCTCGCCGTCTGCGCGGGGTCCGCCGGGCCCGGGAACCTGCACCTCGTCAACGGGCTGTACGACGCCAACCGCACGGGCGTGCCGGTGCTGGCGATCGCGTCGCACATCCCGAGCGCGCAGGTCGGCACCGGCTTCTTCCAGGAGACGCACCCGGACCGGCTCTTCGCGGAGTGCTCGGTGTACTGCGAGCTCGTGTCGACGCCGACGCAGGCCGCGCGGGTCGTCCGCACGGCGATCCACCACGCGTACGGCGACCGCGGCGTCGCCGTCCTCACGATCCCGGGCGACCTCGCCGACCTGCCGGCGGAGGACGACGGGGTCGACGTGCTCACGCCGCCGCCGGCGCCGCGCGTGGTGCCCGACGCCGGTGCCGTCGCCGCGCTCGCGGAGGCGCTCGACGCCGCGGGGAAGGTGACGATCTTCGCGGGCGCGGGCTGCGCGGGCCGGCGCGAGGACGTGCTCGCCCTCGCCGAGGCGCTGCAGGCGCCCGTCGGGCACTCGTTGCGCGGCAAGGAGCACGTGCAGGTCGACAACCCGTACGACGTCGGCATGTCGGGGCTGCTCGGCTACGGCGCGTGCCAGGCGGCCATGGAGGGCGCCGACCTGCTGCTCCTGCTCGGCACCGACTTCCCGTACGACCAGTTCCTGCCGGCGGACGTGCGCACCGCGCAGGTCGACGTCGACCCGACGCACCTCGGGCGCCGCACGCGCAACGACCTCGTCGTCGTCGGCGACGTCGGCGAGACGGTCCGCGCGCTGCTCCCGCTGCTGACGCGCCGCCGCGACCGGCGGTTCCTCGACGCGATGCTCACGAAGCACGAGCGGGCGATGACGGGCGTGGTCGGGGCGTACACGCACGACGTCGAGGAGCACCGGCCCATCCACCCCGAGTACGCGGCGGTCGTGCTCGACGAGGAGGCCGACGACGACGCCGTCTTCACGGTCGACACCGGGATGTGCAACGTGTGGGCGGCGCGGTACCTCACGCCGAACGGGCGCCGGCGCGTCATCGGCTCGTTCTGGCACGGGTCGATGGCCAACGCGGTGCCGCACGCCATCGGCGCGGCGCTCGCCGGGCGGGGCGCCGCGGGCGGCCCGCGGCAGGTGGTGGCGATGGCCGGGGACGGCGGGCTGTCGATGCTGCTGGGCGAGCTCATCACCCTCCAGCACTACGCGCTGCCGGTGAAGGTGGTGCTGTTCGACAACGCGTCCCTCGGCATGGTGCGGCTCGAGATGCTCGTCGACGGGCTGCCGTCGTACGCGACCGACTCGCCCGCGGTCGACTACGCGGGCGTCGCCGCGGCGATCGGCATCCCCTCCGTCCGCGTCGAGGACCCGCGGGAGGTCCGCGGCGCCCTGCGGCAGGCGTTCGCCCACGACGGCCCCGCGCTGGTCCAGCTCGTCACCGACCCGCGTGCGCTGTCGCTGCCGCCGAAGATCACGCGGCAGCAGGTCGCCGGCTTCACCGCCGCCATGAGCAAGGAGGTGCTCGGCGGCGGGCTGGGCGAGGTCATGGCGATGGCGCGGTCCAACCTCCGGAACGTGCCCCGCCCGTAGGGCGGCGTCCGCACGCGTGGTCGGCGTCAGGCGTGGTGGGCCGGCTCGTGGGCGGCGTGCCCGACCGGCTCGAGCTGGAACGTGGAGTGCGTCGTGTCGAAGTGCTCGCCGAGGCAGGACCCGAGGGCGTCGAGGACCTCGCCGCAGCGGTTCTGCGCGAGGCAGGCGTCGTCGACGACGACGTGCGCGGACAGCACCGGGACGCCGCTCGTGATCGTCCACGCGTGCAGGTCGTGCACGTCGACGACCCCCGGGACGCGCCGGATGTGCGTGCGCACCTCGTCGAGGTCGACGCCGCGCGGCGTCGACTCCAGCAGGACGTCGACGACCTCGCGCAGCAGCGACCACGCGCGCGGGACGACGAGCACCCCGATCGCCAGGGACGCGAGGGCGTCGGCGCGCTGGTAGCCGGTGACGGCGATGACGACGCCCGCGACGAGCACCGCGACGGACCCGGCGAGGTCGGCGAGCACCTCGAGGTAGGCCCCGCGGAGGTTGAGGCTCTCGCGCTGCCCGCGCCGCAGCAGGAGCAGGCCGACGAGGTTCGCGACCGCGCCGACCGCCGCGGCGGCGAGCATGACGCCCGGCGCGACCTGCGGCGGGTCGTCCCAGCGGCGCACCGCCTCCACGACGACCGTCACGCCGACGCCCGCGAGCAGCAGGCCGTTGACGAGCGCGGCGAGCACCTCCGCCCGCTGCATGCCGTACGTGCGGGCCGTCGTCGCGGGACGTGCGGCGAGCGACGCCGCGACCAGGGCGATCGCGAGCCCGCTCGCGTCGGTGAGCATGTGCCCGGCGTCGGCGAGCAGCGCCAGCGACCCGGACACCAGCCCGCCGGCGACCTGCACGCCCACGACGGCGAGCGTGAGGACGAGGACCACGACGAGTCGGCCGCGGTGCCGGCCGGTGGCGGTCGCCGCACCGTGACCGTGCGCGTGCCCGTGCCCCTGCCGGCGTCCGTCGCCCCGCCTGCGCCGGGCCGGGCCGGCGGTCACGACGTCCCTCCGCGGCCGGCGTCGCGCGACGTGCCGGCGCCGACGGCGGGGCACAGCGCCACGGCGTCGCCGGTGCGCCCCAGCAGGTGCTCGGCCGCGCCGAGGAGGCCGACGACCGCGTCCGGCTCGGTGAGCGCGAACCACGACGCGCGACCCTCGGCGCGGGACGTGACGAGCCCGCAGCCGCGCAGGCACGCGAGGTGCTGGGACACGGTCGACTGCGCCAGGCCGAGGTGGCCGGTCAGGTCCACGACCCGGTGCTCGCCGAGCAGCAGGTGCCGCAGGATCGCCAGCCGCGACGGGTCGCCCAGCGCCCGGAACAGGCTCGCCGCGGCGCCGAGCGCCGCCACCTCGTCGAGCGCGCGGTCATCGTCCCGTGCCGTCGTCATCGCCATACGACGATGCTGCCGGTCGGCGCCGGCGCACCGCAACACCCGCCCACCAGCCGGGCGCTAGCGTGCCGACATGGCACGCAGGCGGCTGACGCGCGACGTCGAGCTCACGGAGGCGGACGACCACGCCCCGGACGGACGCGCCGCCGCGCCGGTGGCCGGTCCCGAGCCGGGTGCCGGGGACGTGCCCGCGCCGGGCGGCCCCGCGCGCCGGCGGCCGTCGCGCCGGACCGTGCTCGTCTCGGGCGGGCTCGTCGTCGCCGTCGCCGCCGGCCTCGTCGTGGCGCAGCAGGTCGCGGACCGCCGGGACGCCGAGCGGCTCGCGCGGCTCGCGACCGTGCCGGGCGTGGTCGCCCCGGTCGAGACGCCGCTCGAGGTGCTGTGGTCCTGGTCCTCGGGCGGGCTCGGCCTCCCGGCCGCCGTGGACGGTTGGTACGACCCCGCCGTGCTGGTCGGGCTGCGCGTCGCGGACGACGCGGCGGCGACGCTCGTGGCGGTGGCGGGCGGCACCGGCGAGGAGACGTGGACGGTGCCGCTGGTGCCGGCGGCCGGGCCGCTCGGGGGGGCGCCGACGCCGTCCGGCGTCGCGTGCGCGGCCCTGCCGGCGGCCGGCACGGACCGGGTCGTCTGCGTGGCGTCCGACGCGTACACCGTCTGGGAGGGCACGAGCAGCTACGCCACGGCGCCGACGACGTCCCGGCTGCTGGTCGTCGACGGGCGGACGGGCGAGGTCGTGGCCGAGCACGGCACCGACCCGGCCGACGGCCCGCCCGCGCACGACCTCGCGGTGGCGGACGGGCGCGCGGTGCTGCTGGCGGCCGAGGCCGGCGGGGAGGGCGTCCTGCGGGCGGTCGACCCGGTCACGGGCACGGAGGCGTGGCGCACACCGCTGCCGCCCGACGACCCGGCCGGCCTCAGCGGGCAGCTCGCCGGCCCGGGCGGCACGCTGGCACGGCTGCGCGACGGCACGCTCGTGGTGCTCCGTGGCTCCGGCGACTCCCTGCTCGTCGACCCCGCCGACGGCACCGTGCTGCGCGAGGTCCCGCGCGGCAGCACGCCGGCCCTGTCGCCGCAGCTGCGCACGCCCGGCGGCGTGGCGTGGGGCGTCGGCGCGAGCGGGACGGCCGACCTCGTGCGCACCGACGGCGCGTCCACCACCGTCGTCCTCCCGACCGGCGACCTCACCTTCCCGGGCGCGCACGTGCCCGTGCTCGTCGACGACGGCTCGGCGGGCGACCTCGTGCTCGCCCGCGACGGCGCCGGCGTGCGGGCGCTCGACCCGGGGACGGGCGACGCCCGGTGGCAGGTCGACGCCGGCGTCGCGCGCAGCGCGCACGTGCTCGAGGGGCGCGTGCACCTGGAGTCGGCGGCGGGCGTCGTCACGGTCGACGCGGCCACGGGGGACGAGCTGTGGCGCCGCGAGCGGGCCGGGTCGGCCCCGGCGACCGCGCCCCTCGTCGACGGGCGCCTGCTGTGGGAGGCGGAGCGGACGACGGCGCCCGGCGGCGGGCTGGGCGCGGACCTCGTCGGCCTCGACCCCGCGGACGGCACCGAGCGCGCCCGCGTGCCGCTGCCGGCGGGGCTGACCGAGGTGTCGCCGTACGGCGGCCGGCTCGTCGGGCTCGCCGGGCTCGGCACGGACGGGGTCGTGGTCGTGGGCTGACGGTCGTGGGCTGACGGTCGTGGGCTGAGCGGTTGTGGCTGCGCGGTCGGGCACCGAGCGGTCGTGCGACGAGCGGTTGTGCGCCGCCCGGGCCCGTGACCGCCGGACGGGCCCGGCGGTAGCGTGCTGCGATGGTGCGCGGACGCGACACGCGGGTCGTCGACCTGGACGAGGACGACCCGGCGGACGACCGCGCCGACGACGGCCGTGCGGGCGCCCGCCTCGTGCGCCGCGGCACCGGCGACGTCGGGACGGCCGGCGCCGGGACCCCCACCGCAGGCACCGGGGGCACCGGGACCGCCGGCCCGGCGGACGCCGACACCCCCGACGACGCACCGGCGCGCACCGCCTCCCGGCGGCGCCGGGCCGCGGCCGCCCTCGGCGTCGTCGTCCTCGCCGCCGGGCTGTGGGGCGCCCAGGCCGCCGTCGACGCCCGCGAGCGCGCCCGCCTCGACGACGTGCGCGACGTCCCCGGCGCCGTCGTCCCGCCGCCCGCGGAGCTGCGCGTGCTGTGGGCGGCCGCCGTCCCGCCGCCCGCCGCCGACGGCCGGCACGACCCGCGGACGTTCGCGGGCCTGCGCACGCACGCGGACGGCGCGACGGACGTCGCCGCGGTCGACGCGGCGACCGGTGCGGAGCACTGGGTCCTGCCGCTCGTGCCGCCGCCCGCGGACCGGGGCGCGGAGGTGTTCCGCGTCGGCAGCCGCTGCGCCGCCGCCGACGGCGACCGGCTCGTGTGCCTCGGCAGCGACGCCACGCTGCCGCGACCGGGGACGGACGACGGCGCGGGCGAGGCGACGGTGTCGCGCGTCGTGCTGGTGCGGGTGGGCGACGGCGGGATCGAGGCGGACCTGCCCGCGCGCTCGGCGACCGGGGTGCCCGCGCACACGTTCGCGCTCGCGGGCGACCGCGTCGTGCTGGTGGGCGTGGACGCGGACGGCACGTCGCGCGCGTGGGCGCTCGACCTCGCGACGGGGGCGCACCTGTGGGACGTCGCGCTGCCCGCGCCCGCGGCGACGTCGACGCTGCTGGTGGGGGTCGACGTCCCCTGGACGCTCCCTGACGGGACCGTGGGGGTCGCGCTCCGCGACGGCAGGGCGGTGCTGCTCGACCCCGCCGACGGCCGCGTCCTGCGCGAGCCGCTGCGCGGGACGTCCGCGGCGGTCGTCACGCCGCGGCTCGACGGCCGCGTCGAGCTGGCCGTGCCGCGCGGGGAGGACGCCGACGTGGTGCGCGCCGACGGCGACGTGCGGGTGCCGGGGCGCCTGCTCGACGTCACGGCCGACGACGGGTCGCTGCCCGGGCTGCTGCTGAGCCAGGGCGGCGGGCGCGTGCACGCCGTCGACGCGCGCACCGGCGAGGTCCGCTGGACGGCGGAGACGTTGCTGCCCGACGGGGCCGCGGTCCTCGACGGTCGCGTGCACGTCACGACCGTCGAGGAGCTCGTGACGCTCGACGGCCGCACGGGCGCCCGGCTGTGGGCGCGGGACCGCGCGCCGCGGGCGTGGGCGCGCGGACCGGTGACCGACGGGACGCTGCTGTACGAGCCGCGGCCGGCGGACGGCGGCGCGGACCGGCCGGGCCTCGTCGCGCTCGACCCCGCGGACGGCACCGAGCGGGCCGACGTCCCGCTGCCGCGCGACGTGTGGTCGGCGGCGCCGTGGGCGGGCCGGCTCGTCGCGCTCACGACCGACGGCGTGCGCGTGCTGGGCTGAGCGCGCGCCGGCCTGGAGCGCGTGCCGAGCCGACCCGCCCCGTCAGCCGGCCGCGGTGCGCCCGACCACGAGCACGTGCTCGCGCTGCGCGGCCGACGAGGACACGAGCACCGCGAGCCTGCCCAGCCGGGTCGGGAACCACCCGACGTACTCCTCCGACGACGACGCGCGGCCGCGGCCGGTCGGGGTGGGCGTCGGCGCGGACGCGCCGGGGCGCAGCTCCACGCCGTCGCCGTCGTCGCGCACGTGCGCCGACCACGCGGCCGCGCCGTCGAACGTCCACGCGTCGAGCGCCCGGCCGGCGCCGACGAGCAGGACCGCGCCGTCGGTGAGCAGCTGCGCCTGCCCCGAGCGGTGCGGCAGCGCCACGCGCCAGCGCACCTCGCCGTCGTCCCCGTCGACCACCGCGAGGTGCGTGGGCCCGAGCAGCACGAGCGTCCCGTCGACGACGAGCGCGGAGTGCGCGTCCACGTCCGTCGCCCGCCACAGCGTGCGGCCGTCGGGGCGGCGCAGGGTGGTGCGCAGCGCGTCGTCGTCGCGCGCGACGGGAAGCCGGTCGCGCCGGCCGACGCCCGACGACGTGAGCACGACCGTGCCGAGGCTGCCGTCGTCGACGCCGAGGGGCACGAGCGCCTCCTCGCCGAGCGACACCGGCGGCCCGTCCGGCGGGTACAGGGTGGTGGACGCGGCGGCGTCCGGGTCGGCGAGCACCACGGCACCGCCCGGCAGGAGCGACGCGGGCGACGTGCCGACGTCCGGGTGCGCGGCGAGGACCGTGCCGTCCTCGGGGTCGAGCACCCACGCGTCCCGGTCGAACGTCAGCAGGAGCCGTCCGTCGCGCGCCGTCATCCACGCGAAGGGGCTCTCGGTCGGCGACGGCGTGAGGTCCGTCCGCCAGCGCGGCGTGCCGTCCGTGGCGAGCCGTTCCACCGCGATCACGTCCGTCCGGTTGGCGACGACCCAGCCGTCGGCCGTCCGCTGCACGGCCGCCGCCTCACCGAGGTCGAGACGGGACCGCACGCTTCCGTCCTCCGGGTCGAGCTCGAGCGCGGAGACGACGGACCGCGAGTACTCCTCGCCCACCTGCGCGACGCGGTACCACTGCGCGGTGCAGCCGACCGGGGTCCCGGCCGCCGTGGGCACCACCCGGCCGGTCATGGCGTCGTCGTCCGGGCCGGCGCACCACAGCGACGCGCTGCCCTCGAGCGCCTCGCCCGGCGGGGGCGGCACGGGCGTGCGCCACCGCTCCTCCCCCGTGCGGACGTCGACGCCGACGACGACGCCGTCGGTCGTCTCGCCCCAGGGGCCGCCGGTGGAGCCGATGACGGCCACGTCGCCGGCGACCGCCGCGTACAGCTCGGCCTGCACGGCCTCGGGCAGCGGTCCCGAGGCGTCCCAGGACCGGCTCACCGACGTCACGACCGGCAGCGCCGGGTCGACCTCCCGCAGCACCCCGGGCACGGCACGCAGCGCCTCGGCGCGCGCGGCCAGCTGCCGGCGGGCGAGCGCGTCGAGGACGACGGCGGTGCCGACGACGAGCACGAGCACCGCCGCGACCGCGGTCACCACCGCGGGGTGCCGGCGCAGCCACGACCGTGCGGGCGGCTCGCCGTCGGGGACGTCGGGCCGCTCCGGCTCGTCCTCGACCAGCTCGACGTCGCGCAGGGCCATGGCGGGACGCTACCCGCGGACGCGGGCGCGCCGGGCCGGTTCCGGCGGGCGGGGGCGGGGCGTCGTCAGGGCGTCGGGTGCCGTGCGTCGTAGTCCCAGAACGTGCGCTGCGCGCGCACCAGCACCCACACGAGGACGACGCACGCGACGCCGCCGACGACCGCCGCCCAGCCCTCGCCGACGCGCGTCGACCCGGCGCCGAGCGCGAGCTCGCCGAGCCGCGGCCCTCCCGCGACCACGACGACGAACACGCCCTGCAGGCGCCCGCGCATGTCGTCGGGGGTCGCGGTCTGCAGGATCGTCTGGCGGAAGACCGACGAGACGGTGTCGGACGCGCCCGCGAGCGCGAGCGTGGCCAGCGCGAGGACGAGCGCGACGGGCAGCACGTGGTCGGGCGTCGTGCGGCCCGCGGCGACGAGCACCGCGCCGAACGCCACGATCGACAGGCCCCACGCGGTGATGGCGGCGACGATGATGCGGCCCTGCCACCGCACGCGCGCGAGCCCGCCGGAGAACAGCCCGGCGACGATGCCGCCGACCGCGATGGCGGCCGTGAGCGCGCCGGTGGTGGCCTCGCCGCCGCCCAGGTACAGCACGCCCACGGCCGGGAACAGGGCGCGGGGCATGGCGGTGACCATGGCGACGATGTCGACGAGGAACGTCATGCGCACGTTCGGCTGCGTGCCGAGGTAGCGCAGCCCGTCGACGACCGAGCCGAGCCCGAGGCGCGCACGGCGGGTCGCGGACGGCTCCGGCGGGACGGGCGGCAGGCGGAGCAGCGCCGCGAGGGCGAACGTGAACAGCACCGCGTCGACGGCGTACGCCCACGCGTACCCGACGGACGCGACGAGCACGGACCCTGCGAGCGGGCCGATGGTCAGCGCCGTGTTCCACCCGATGGTCTGCAGCGCGTTCGCGGCGGGCATGAGCCGCGGCTCGAGCAGGCGCGGGATGATCGCCGACCGCGCCGGCGAGTTCACGGCGCCGGCGGCCGACTGCACCGCGACCAGCGCGTAGAGCAGCCCCACGTGCTCGTTGCCGAGCACCGCCTGCCCCACGAGCACCAGCACGGCGAGCCAGCTGACGACCGACGCCACGAGCGCGACCGTCCGCCGGTCGTAGTGGTCGACGAGCGCGCCGCCGTACAGCCCGAAGACGACGAGCGGCACGAGCGCGCACAGCCCCAGCACGCCGACGGCGAGCGTCGACGCGGTGAGCGCGTACACCTGCAGGCCCACGGCCACGACGGTGAGCTGCGCGCCGAGGTTCGCCACCGACAGCCCCAGCCACAGGCGCCGGAACGCCGGGCTGACCCGGACGGGGGTCAGGTCGACGAGCAGGTGACGCACCGGGTGAGCCTACGTCCGGCCCCGTCGCGTGCCCGGCCGGCGGCGGCGTGACGCTCGCCTCGTGCGCCGGGCGGGTCCGTGGGACCGCGGGCGCAGGTGGCAGGGTGGGTGCGTGGACAGCGCACCCGTCGAGCACCTCGTCGTCATGGGCGTCTCCGGCACCGGCAAGTCGAGCGTGGGGCGCAGCCTCGCCGACCGGCTCGACCGGCCGTTCGTCGAGGGCGACGAGCTCCACCCCGAGGCCAACGTCGCGAAGATGAGCAGCGGCGTCGCGCTCACCGACGACGACCGGTGGCCGTGGCTCGAGGCGGTGCGGGACGCGATGACGGAGCACGCGCGCGCGGGCCGCTCCACCGTGACGGCGTGCTCGGCGCTGCGGCGCGTCTACCGGGCGACGCTCACCGCCGCCGAGGGACGCGTGCGGTTCGTGCTGCTCGACGTCCCGGCGGACCTGCTGCGCGAGCGCGTCGCGCAGCGGCAGGGCCACTGGATGCCGCCGAGCCTGCTCGAGTCGCAGCTCGCGCTGCTCGAGACGCTCCAGGCGGACGAGGACGGCGTGGTCGTGGACGTGCGCGGCGACGTCGAGGCCACCGTGGCCGACGCGCTGCGGCTGCTCGTGGCGCGGACGGCGCCGGCCGGGGGGCGCGCCTAAACGTTCCGGCCTCGCCGGGGCCCTGCCGCGGCGGCGCGGCCGCTCACTACCGTGCGCGGATGGACCCGACAACGGGGACGGGCGCGCACCCGGCGGTGCCCGCGGTACGGCCCGGGCGGGCGGTGCTCGTGGCCGCGGTGAGCCTCGCCGCGGCCGCCGGCGCCCACCACGCCGCGGGCGGCGCCGTGCCCCGGCCGGGCG
>NZ_JBFTEP010000117.1:0-11311 GCF_047229365.1 Cellulomonas pasadenensis
GGGCGGGGCGGCGCGCCTCGGCGAGCCAGCGCAGCTGGGCGCGGCGCACTCCGGGCGTGAGGGCGTCCCACCCGGCCGCGGCGGCGGGCTCGGCGGCCAGCGCGTCGGCGAGGTCCGGCGCGACGACGCCCGCCTCGGCGTCGTCGTACATCGCCCACGTCCCGTCGGCGCGCGCGGCCGCGATCGCGGCGCGGCCGGCGTCCGTCATGCGTCCCGACGCCTCGACGCGGGCCAGCCGCTCCTTCGTCAGGCGTGACCAGCCGCTGCCGGGACGGCGCCGTGTGAACCACATCTCCGTCCGCTCGTCGTCGACCGTGCGCTGCGTCGCGTCGATCCAGCCGAACGCGAGCGCCTCCTCGACGAGCGGCTCGTAGTCGAGCACCGGCCGGCCCGACGACGGCTTCCAGCGCACGACCCACACGCCGGGGCTCGTCGTGTGGTGCTCGGTGAGCCAGGCGCGCCACGCCGCGGCGGACTCGACGAGCACGCGGTGGTCGCGGCCACCGCTCGCCGCCGCGTCGTCCCGCACCGGGTCCTCGTCCACCGCGTCGTCAGGCACCGCGTCGTCCGGCACCGCGTCGTCGGGCCGGGCCTCGTCAGACCGGGTCCGCGTCGTCGGCGACGACCGGCGCGGGCGTGCCCCGGCCGACGAGCGAGCTCCGGTAGGAGTAGACGAAGTAGATGACGACGCCGACCGCGAGCCACGCGAGGAACCGCAGCCAGGTCAGCGTGGTCAGGTTGAGCATCAGCCAGATGCACGCGAGGCCGGAGATGATCGGCAGCACCGGCGACCACGGCACGCGGAAGCCGCGCGTGAGGTCCGGCCGGGAGCGGCGCAGCAGCGGCACCGCGAAGCTGACCAGCACGAACGCCGACAGCGTGCCGATGTTGATCATCTCCTCGAGCAGCTCGACCTCGGACAGCCCGGCGATCAGCGCGATGACCACGCCCGCACCGATCTGCAGGCCCACCGGGGTCTTGAACCGCGGCGACGTCCTGGACAGCCCGCGCGGCAGCAGGCCGTCGCGGCTCATCGCGAAGATCACGCGCGTGAGGCCGAGCATGAGCACCATGAGGACGCTCGTCAGCCCGACGAGGATGCCGATCGAGATGACGCGCCCCGCCCAGTCGGCGCCGACGAGCACGAACGCGCTGGTCAGCGAGGGGCTGTCCACCTGTGCGAGCTCGGTGTAGCTCACCATGCCGGTGACGACGACGGTGACGAGCACGTAGAGGACCGTGACGAGGACCAGGCCGCCGAGGATGCCGCGCGGCACGGCGCGCTGCGGGTCCTTCGTCTCCTCCGCCGTGGTCGCGACGACGTCGAAGCCGATGAACGCGAAGAACACCAGCGCCGCACCGGAGAGGATGCCCATGACGCCGTACGTCGACGGCTCGAACCCGAGCAGGAAGCCGGTCAACGGCTGCTCGAGGCTGCTCGCCCCCGCGCCGGCGGGCTCGGACGGCGGCACGAACGGCGACCAGTTCTCCGCCTTGACGTAGAAGAAGCCGGCGACGATGACGAACAGCGTGATGCCGACCTTGAGGATGGTGAACACGCTGTTCACGCGCGTGCTCAGGCGCGTGCCGATGGCCAGCAGGGCCGTGAACAGGGCGACGATCAGCATCGGCGCCCACGCGACGTCGGCACCCGCGACGGTGAGCGTCGTCGGCACGTCCACACCCAGCAGGGCGAACGCGTCCGAGAGGTACACGCCCCAGAACTTCGCGATCACGGCGGACGCCAGCAGCATCTCGAGGATGAGGTCCCAGCCGATGATCCACGCGACCAGCTCGCCCATGGTGGCGTACGAGTACGTGTAGGCGGACCCCGCGACGGGCAGCGTCGACGCGAACTCGGCGTAGCACATGATCGCCAGGCCGCAGACGACGGAGGCGATGACGAACGACAGGATGACGCCCGGCCCCGCGTAGTTCGCGGCGGCCGTGGCGCCCACGGAGAAGATGCCCGCGCCGACGGCGACCGCGACACCGAGCACCGCGAGGTCCCAGGCGGTCAGCGACCGGCGCAGCTGCCGCTCCGGGTCGTCGATCGCCGCGAGCGAGTCCTCGACCGACTTGCGCCGCAGGATGCCGCGCGGCCCGGGTGCCGCCGTCCCCCGGCGTGCCGTGCCGTCGTGCGTCATGGTCGTCCCCCTCCGTGGTGCCGGCCGACGGCGCGCGTGACCGCGGACCTGCGGTCGCGACGTCGGCACCCGCGCACGAGCATGTCGGACCTCGCGGCGCAGGGCCAACCGGGTGGTCGTCCACCGGGACGGGGTCCGCTCGGGACGGGGCTGGGGTCGGCTCGACGGCCCGCCGGGCGCGCTCGCGGACGTCCCGGCAGCATGGCCGCATGACGCAGCAGCACGGGTCGCAGGAGGCGACGCAGGCAGGACAGGACGGGTCCGTGGGCACCCTCGACGAGCAGGACGTGGCGGGGCGCCCCGCCGGGAACCCCCGGTCGGCGCAGGACGGCCCCGACGACGCCCACCGGGCGCCGGACGGCGTGGACGCCGCGACGGTGGAGGCGGTCGGCGGCGTGACGGCGGCCCTCGAGGTCATCGAGCACGCGCGCGGCGTCCTCTACGAGTTCCACCGGCTCATCGGCCAGGGCGACATCGAGCTCGGCGAGGCGCTCGACAAGCTCGAGGCGGCCGGGCACGCCGAGCTCGCGGACCGCGTCCGCGCCGACGTCCTGGGGGCCAACGTGCTGGCCGGCCGGTGGACGTTCCAGATCGTCGAGGACTTCGACGCCGGCTACCACGCCCGGTTCCGCGAGGCGGAGCAGCGGCTGCGGGACGAGCTCATGGCCGGCCGCCGGCACGTCTACGAGGCCGGTCTCAAGGAGCAGAACCGCACGCACGGGCGCGCGGGGCACGAGGCGCTCCCGGAGGACGTGGGCGCGGGCCGCTGAGACGGCGGTCGCGCGCCGCGCGACGGCACCGGACCGCTTCCGCGACACGCTGCGAGGTCGTGGGCCGGGTGCGAGGTCGTGGGCCCGGACCCGCGACGTCGCACCGGTCCCGCGACCTCGCGCCGGTCCGCCGTGGCGTCGTCCCCAGGGGGCGGCGGGTCGGTGGCCGTGATGTCGGAGGTGTCCGGCATGCTCGGCGCCCGTGACCTCCCTGCTCGACGTCCTGCCCGACCGCCCGCGCCGCCGCGCCCGCCGCGCGCCCTGGGTGCTCGTGCTCGTCGTCGCGGCGGTGGTCGGGCTGGGCGGCCCGGTGTGGCTCGACGCCCGCGCCGCCGCGCGCTACCCGGTGACGGCCGCGGACGTCGAGACCGGGCGCACGCAGCTCGCGGCGCTCGCGGTGAAGGGCCGCGCACCCCGCACCGGGTACGAGCGCGAGGAGTTCGGCCAGGCGTGGGCGGACACCGACCGCAACGGCTGCGACACCCGCAACGACGTGCTCGCGCGCGACCTCGTCGACGTGCGCACGAAGCCGGGGACGCGGGACTGCGTCGTCCTGCGCGGCACGCTGCACGACGTCTACACGGGCACCACGATCGACTTCGAGCGCGGGCCGCACTCCTCCGAGGTGCAGGTCGACCACGTCGTCGCGCTCGCGGACGCGTGGCAGAAGGGCGCGCAGCAGTGGCCCGCCGAGCGGCGCCGCGAGTTCGCCAACGACCCTGCCAACCTGCAGGCCGTGCAGGGCCGCGCCAACCAGCAGAAGGGCGCCGGCGACGCCGCCACGTGGCTGCCGCCCGAGACGGGCTACCGGTGCGTGTACGCCCTGCGGCAGGTCGCGGTGAAGCACGCGTACGGGCTGTGGGTGACGCGCGCCGAACGGGACGCGCTCGCGCGGGAGATCGACCGGTGCGCGGTGGTGGGCTGACCCGCCGCGACGGCACCCGGCCTAGGCTCGACCGCACCGACGAGCGGAGGTGGACCGTGCGACGTCCCGAGATCCTGCTGGGTCCGACGACGAAGGGCTTCGTGCTCGACGAGCCGCTCACCGCCGCCGCGTACGTCGCGCAGGGGCACACGCTGTTCGACGGCAGCCTCGGCCGGCCCGTCATGACGCTCGACCGCGCCGCGCTCGACCACGACGTCGCGACCCTCGCGCGGTTCGCCACCGACCACGGCCTCGAGCTGGCCCCGCACGGCAAGACCACGATGTCGCCCGAGCTGTGGGCGCGCCAGCTCGACGCCGGCGCGTGGGGGATCACCGTCGCGACGCCGCACCAGGCACGCACGGCGCACGCGCTCGGCGTCCGGCGGCTGCTCGTCGCCAACGAGGTCGTCGACCCCGTCGCCCTGCGGTGGGCCGCGACGGCCGCCGCCGACCCGGACGCCGAGGTGCTGCTGTACGTGGACTCGGTGGCGGGGGTCCAGGCGGTGGAGGCCGCGCTCGCGGGCACGGACGCCGGGCCGGTGACCGTGCTGCTCGAGGTCGGGCACGCCGCCGGCCGCACCGGCGTGCGCACGCCCGAGGACGCCGTGGCGGTGGCCGAGCGCGCCGTCGCGTCCGACGCCGTCCGGCTCGTCGGCGTCAGCGGCTACGAGGGCGGCCTGCCCGACGACGCCCGCGTCCGCTCGTTCCTCGCCGGGCTCCGCGACACCGCGCACGACCTGGCCGACCGCGCGCTGCTGCCGCCCGACGGGATCGTGCTCTCGGCCGGCGGGTCGGCGTGGTTCGACGTCGTCGCCGACGTGCTGGGCCGCGACCCCGACGGCACCGGACCGCTGCCCGGGTACGGCACCCGCACGCTGCTGCGGTCGGGCTCGTACGTCACGCACGACCACGGCACGTACGCGCGCCGGACCCCGTACACGCGCGTCGCCGGCCACCTGCTGCCGGCCATCCGCGTGTGGGCGCAGGTGCTGTCGACACCCGAGCCCGGGCTCGCGCTGCTGGACGCGGGCAAGCGTGACGTCCCCTACGACGAGGGCCTGCCCGTGCCGCTGCGCCGCCACCGGCCCGGCGCCGACGCCGTCGACGTCCGCGGGTGGACGCTCACGCGCACCAACGACCAGCACGCGTACCTCGACCACGACCCGCCGCACGACCCGGACGCCGAGGACCCGACCGACCTCGCGGTCGGCGACGTCGTCGAGCTCGGCGTCTCGCACCCGTGCACCGCGTTCGACAAGTGGCGCGCGGTGCCGGTGCTCGACGCCGACCTGCGAGTCGTCGACGTCGTGAGCACCTGGTTCTGACGCGTGCGCGGCGCCGCCGGCCGGCGGGTCAGCCGGCGTCGTCGGCGGCGAGGATGCGCCGGAGCTCCGCGAGGTGGCGCTCGAGCGCGTGCCTCCCGTCGTCCGTGAGGCGCAGCCAGGTCTGCGTGCGCCCGTGGTGCCGCTCCTTGCGGCTGCTGACGTAGCCCGCGTCGACGAGGACCTTCAGGTGCTTGCTCACGACGTAGTCCTCCACGTCGAGCGCCTCCCGCACCGTCGGGAACGCCAGCGCGTCGACGCGGGCGAGCATGGCGCAGATCTGCAGGCGGTTGCGGGCGTGCACGACGTCGTCGAACCGCGGCTCGGGCGCGCTCACGGCGCGGGCGCGCGCGGTGCCGGGAACCGGCCGCGCCGGAGCCCGCGGTCGACGCGCACCTCGTAGAGGTACGTGCCGACGAAGGCCAGGGCGGCACCCACGAGCAGGGCCCACGGCAGCCCGGCCGCGGCCTGCAGGGTCCAGCACACGGCCAGCAGCGCGATCAGGACCAGGCTCGGCACCACCCACCCGTCGCGGTACCGGTCGACGGACGCGCCGGTCGACGCCTGCAGGGCCCGGAGCAGCGCCGCCGGCGCGGCCGCGGCGCAGAGGACGACCAGCAGCTCCCCGGTCGTCGCGCTGCCGAACGGGACGCTGCCGGTCGCCATGCCGATGCCGACGAACAGGCCGGCGACGGTGGCGCTCGCGGCGGTCTTGTACCACCAGGGCGTCACGAGCGACCTCGCGAGGCGCTGCACGGCGTGCTCGACGTCGCGCAGGCTCGCGTCGGCGGCCGCGTGAGGGTTCTCGCTGCTTGCCATGGCGGCAAGTGAACCCTGTCGGTTGCCGTCATGGCAAGAGGTGGGTGGGCGTGAGCCCACGGCCGCCGTCAGGACAGGTCGGCCGAGCGCCCCGCGACGACGTCGATCTCGACCTTGATGCCCGCGAGCACGGACCCGACGGTCGTGCGCGCCGGCTGCGGGTCGGGGAAGAACTCGGCGTAGGCGGCGTCGAACTCGGCCCAGTCGGCGAGGTCGGCCAGGTGCACGGTGGTCTTCACGACGTCGCGCAGGCCGAGCCCGGCGACGGCGAGCGTGGCCTCGACGTTGCGCAGGACCTGGCGCGTCTGGTCGGCGACCGACTCCGGGACCTCGCCCGTGCGCGGGTCCTGCGGGCCGAAGCCGGCGGTCCAGACGACGTCGCCGAGCCGGATGGCCTGCGAGTAGGCGCCGGCCGGGCGCGGGGCGTCGGGCGTGGAGATCTGCTGACGGGTCATCGGGGTCCTCCGGGGTCGGTTCGGTGGTCCCGGGTCCGCGTGCGTCGCGGTGTCGCTGGCGGTCCGCGGGGCAGGGACCACCACGTCGTCGGCGGTGCCCCGGGACCAGACTGCCGCCGGGCGGGCCGACGCGCCGGGCGGTGGGACGACGTGCGCGTCAGGCCGCGGGCGGCGTCGCCCGTGCCCGGCGCGCCACGGCCGACCCGGTCGCGATGCCCGTGAGCACGCCGAGCGAGATCGCGACCATCGTCGCGCCCGCGGTCACGACCGTGGTCAGCGCCTGCGCACCCTGGTCGAGCACCGACGTCACGCCGATCAGCCCCAGCGCACCGGGCACCAGCAGCCAGAAGCCCGGGAGGAAGCCGACGAGGGTCGGCGGGCCCGTCGGCCGGGTCGCGGCGAACATCGCGACGGCCGTCATGGCCAGCGCCCCGACGAACGCCGACGGGATGCCGCCGAGCAGCACCCCGCCGAGCACCTGACCGGCGTACGCGACGACGAGCACGAGCAGGATCCACGGCAGCGCCGTCCGGTGGGCGCCGTTGTGCAGCACCACGCCGCACCCGTAGACGAGCACCCCGACCCACGGCCCGGCCCAGCCGAGCGGGTGCACGGACGCGGCCCCGACCGCGGACGCGGGCACCCCCACGAGCGCCGCGGCGGCGGTGATGCCCAGCGCCAGCAGCACGAGCTGCATGCCGCCGGCGGCCAGCCGCGCGGAGCCGGCGATCATCTGGCGCGTGGCCAGGTCGATGGCGGCCGTGGTCAGCAGCGCACCGGGCAGGAACGTGACGAGCGGCGCGGCGAGCGGGGCCAGCGTGCCGATCTCGAGGCCCGTGCGGGACAGCGCGAACACGGCCGTCGAGACGAGGAACGCGCTGACCAGCACGAGCAGCGACTGGTACACCGCGGGCAGCCGAGCGCCCGCGACCTGGAGCCCCGCGACGCCCGCGCCGAGCGCGCCGGCGACGAGCACGTCGACGAGACCGCCGCCGAGGATCATCGCCAGGCCGGCGGCCGACGCGACGTACCCGGCGACCCGCGCGGGGCCGCCGTACAGCGGCGGTGCGTCGAGGGCGGCGCGCAGGCGCGCGGTGCCCTCGACCGGCCCGACGCGGCCCGCCTCGGCGTCGTCCGCGACGTGCAGCACGTCGGCCGCCTGGTGCAGCCGCAGCGTGCGCGCGCCCGCGCTCGACGCGACCGTCTGCGGTGCCGCGCTGCCGGGCACCGACACGACGAGCGCCGTCGGCAGGGCCACGACCGCCAGGCCGGGCAGGTCGTTGACGGCGGCGATCCGCTCGAGCGTCTGCTTGACCTGCACGACGGGGGCGCTCGCGTCGGTGAGCGCCTCGCCCATCGTGAGCAGGAAGCCCATCGTGGCGGCGGGGTCGGTGGGCGGGGCGGGGTCGGTCGGGCCACCGGACGCGCCCGGAGCCGCGGCTGCCGCGGCGGCACCGTTCGCGGCGGCGGCGGCCGGGGTCGGGGCGGTCGGCGGGTCGGACGGCACCGCGGGCAGGACGGCCGTCACGGCCTCGGCGGGCTCGTCGGTGTCGTCGTCGGCCCCCGTCGTGCGCTCCGGCCCGAGCGACGAGACGGACCCGGCGCCCGACGCGGTGCCGGTGGCGCCTGCCTCGGCGGTGGTCGCCGCCACGTCCTCCCCGGGGGCCGTCCCCGTCCCGCCCGCCCCGGCGGCCGCGCGACGGGTGCGCCGGTGCAGCAGCACGAGCGCCGCGGCGACGACCAGCAGGACCAGCGCGGCGGTGACGACGACCCCGAGGGGCAGGGTCGACGACGCGACGGCGGGCTCCCGCGACCACGGCACGACGGTCCCCGGCACGGACGCGGGCGGTGCGCTGGGCGGGGGTGTCACCACGGTGGTCGACGTGGGCGTCGGCACCGGCTCGGCGGTCGGCGTCGGGGTGGGCGTCGGCGTGGCGGCGGGTTCGGTGCCGGAGGTGGGTGCGGGCGTGCCGGTCGGCGTCGGGACGGCGGTCGTGGGCGCCGGTGTCGGCGACGTGGTGGGCGTCGGGCTCGGCGTGGGCGTGCCGGGTGCCGACGTGGTGGGCCCGGGGTCGTCCGGGACGGGCGGCACGTCGGCCCGGCGCGCGGGCGCCACGGGTGCGCTCATGGGGCGATCCTCTCCCGGGCGGCGGTCCGTGGCCCTCGCGGCTCGGGCCGGTCCGTCGGCGCGGGCGTCAGGCCGGCCAGGCCGCCAGCAGCCAGGCCCCGCCGACGACGAGCAGCGCGACGCCCACGAGCAGCAGGATCGCGACCCAGACGACCGCCGGCACGTGCGTCAGCCCGGCCAGCAGGCCCGCGTCGGACAGGTCACGGCCGCCCTGCCGCCGCACGCGACGGCGCTGCGACTGCATCTCCAGCACGGCGCGCGGCGCGCCGAGCAGGAAGAACCACGTCAGCGCGGCCGCGACGACCGTCTGCACGGCCGCCGGCGCCCAGCCCGTGACGCCCACGAGCACCGCGCCGCTGACCAGCACCGCCCACAGCCCGTACCAGTTGCGGATCTGGAGCAGCACGAGCGCGACCACCAGCAGCAGCAGCCACAGGACGCCGACGGCGTACCCGCGTGACAGCAGCCACGCGGCGGCGACGCCGAGCACCGCGGGCGCGGGGTAGCCGGCCGCCGCGGTCGCGACCATGCCGGGACCGCGCGGCTTGCCGCGCGACACCGTCAGGCCGGACGTGTCGGAGTGCACGCGGATGCCGCTGAGGCGTCGGCCCACCAGCACGGCGACCGCCGCGTGGCCGGCCTCGTGCACGATCGTCAGCCCGTGCCGCAGCAGGTGCCACGCGCCGGGCACCCACAGCGCGACGAGGACGACCGCGCCGACGACGGCGACCGAGGTGCGGGCCGGCGCGGGCTGCGGCGTCGTCAGCTGCTCCCACCACGCGCCGAGCTGCCCGGTGATGTCGGGGTCGGCGGGCGCGGCGTGCAGCGGCCACGCCGTCCCGGCGACGGTGCCGGTGCTCACGGCGCCTCCGGCAGGACGACGTCGGCGCCCTCGGCGGTGACGCGCACGCCGCCCGGCACCACGGACGCGGAGGTGAGGACGACGCCCTCGGGCAGGCCCTCGACGGGCACCTCGAGCCCGGTGACGCGGTCGCCGAGGCCGCCGGGCAGGTCGTCGAGGTCGAGGGTGCGCTCGCCGAGCGCCACGTCGGTGAGGTCGACGAGCAGGACACCGCCCTCCACGCGGGGGACCAGGCCGGCGGACAGCGCGAGCCCGAGCACCTCGCCACCGGCGCGCAGCACGCCCCCGTCGACCGTGAGGTCGACGGCGAGCCCGGCGCGGTCCGCGAGGACCCGTTCGAGCGACCCGGGCGGCAGCGTCGCGGCGAGCGTGGCGGCGCGGACGGTGTGCGGGGCGGTGAGGCCGACGCCCTGCGCGGTGACGCGGACGTCGGTGGCCTCGACGCCCTCGAGCGTGAGCCCGGTCGCGGCCGCGTCGACGTCGTCGAGCTCGCCCGCGAGCAGCTGGGTGAGGAACGGGAACCCGTGGATGGCCACCTCGGGCTCGCCGGTGACGGCGAGCTGCTGCGTGACGACCTCGCGCGCGCGGTCCTCGGCGACGCCGAGCGCGACGCGGTCGGCCACGACCGCACCGGTCCCGAGGACGACGAGCGTGACCACCGTGCCGACGACCGCTCTCCTGGCTCCCATGACCCTCCGTCCCTCGACGCCGCGCCCACCGTACGGGGCGGAGGAGCGCGGCGACCGGCCAATGGTGTGGCGTGGCTCACACGGTCGACCTAGGCTGGGTCGTGACCACGAGGGACGCGCGATGACCTGGGCACTCCTCCTGCTGACCGCCGTCGCACCGACGGTGCTGCTGACAGCCGTCTGGTCGCTGATCCCCTCGGCCGAGGAGCCGCCGCGCTGGCGCGTCGCCCTCGCCGAGCGGCTCGAGCGGACGGCGGCTCGGCTGCGCCGCGAGCGGCCCGCCGTGGAGGACCCGTTCCAGACGCTGCGCGTGCAGGAGCGGCTCGGCGTCGTGGCCGCGCACGTGCGCCGCCTCGAGGGGGACGACCGCATGTTCGCGCGGGCGGAGCGCATCATCGCGTCGCAGCTCGCGTACGACCAGCTGCTCGCCGAGGCGTGCCGCATGGCCGGTGTCGAGGTGCTGCCCGCCGCGAAGGGCGACCCGGCCGAGCGGTTCCGGGAGGAGATGGCGCTGGCCGAGCGCGGCTGGACGTGGTGAGCCGCCTCGCCCTCAGCCCGCCAGCACCGTGAGCGTGCTCGGGCCGCCGGGCGTGGGACGGATCTCGATGCGGTCGGCGACGGCCTGCTTGAGCGCCTCGACGTGCGAGACGACGCCGACGACCCGGCCGCCGGCGCGCAGCCGGGACAGCTCGCCGAGCACCTGGTCGAGCACGTGCGGGTCGAGCGCGCCGAAGCCCTCGTCGACGAAGAGCGTGCCGAGCTCGACGCCGCCGGCCTCGGCCGTGACCACGTCCGCCATGCCGAGCGCGAGGCACAGCGACACGTAGAACGTCTCGCCGCCCGAGAGGGTGCGCGGGTCGCGCGTCTGCTCGGTGCGGTGGTCGACCACCCGCATCGACAGCCCGGTGGTGCGCGTGCGCACGTCCTCCTTCTCGTCGCTGCGCGCGAGCTCGTACCGGCCGTCGGACATGACGCGCAGCCGGTCGTTGGCCGCGTCGACGACGTCCTCGAACCGGCGGGTCAGCACGTACGTCGCGAGGGACAGCGCGTGCGCGTTGTCGCTCGCGGTGCCGGCCGCGAGACCGGCCATCCGCGCCACGGGCGCGGCCTCGTCGGTGCGCCGCTCGAGCACCCGGGCGGCGGTGCGCGTCGTGCCGCCCGCGCGCGCGGCGGCGTCGGCCCGCTCCCGCGCGG
>NZ_JBFTEP010000118.1:0-11238 GCF_047229365.1 Cellulomonas pasadenensis
GCGCCCGGGCCGGCCCGTGCCGTGCCCGTGCGGCCGTCCGCCGCGGGCCGCGCTCAGGCCGGCACCGGCACGACGGCACCGACCGCGCGCAGGACGAAGGTCTCGGTCTGCCCGACCGCGCGCTCGCGGTCGGGCCCGTCGACGTCGGGAAGGTTGCGGCCGGAGAGGCACGCGTTGACGAGGGGCACCGTCGTGTCGAGGTCCTGCGCGGGGAAGGCGCCGGACGCGATGCCGGCGGCGAGGATGCGGCGCAGGATCTGCTCGACGACGCCCACGTGCTCGCGCACGCGCGCCTGGGCGCCGCGGGACAGCACGGACCGCAGCTCGGGGCCGGGGGCGACGTGGAAGACGCGGGTGAGCGAGGCCTGCGCGCGGACGTAGGCGCGGAGCTGCTCGACGGGGTCGTCGATGTCGTCGAGGGACGCCTGCAGTCCGGCGGCGTACTGCTCGGTCTCGTGCGTGATGAACCCGAGCAGGAGCGCCTCCTTGTCGGGGAAGTGGTTGTACACCGCCGTGCGGCCGACGCCCGCGGCGGCGGCGATGTCGGCGAGGGTGATGCCGTCGAACCCGCGCTCGGCCATGAGCGTGGACAGGGCGGTGAACAGACGCAGGCGGGTCTGCTCGCGGTGCTCGTGGAGCGATCCGCCGATGATCTTGGGCATGCTGACAGTCTCGCACAGTGCGTCAGGAAAAAACGCCACGCCGGACGATCTGCAGAAACACGTGTGATGTCTCTCACGTCCCTGTCGTCGCATTCGCGTACGATGCGTGGCGCGACACCCGCACCGTCCCGCCCGACGTCAGCCCTCGTCCGCCACCCCCCTCACCCCCCGGCGGTCGACGTCGGGTCCGCGCCACCACGGAAGTCATCGCATGAGCCGACACGTCCGGATCCCCTCCGGCGGCGCCGACCGGTCCGCGGAGCCCGCCCCCGGCGGGTTCGGCCCGGGCGCGGCCGGGCGCGTCCGCGCGGCCCACGAGCGCTTCGTCGCGGGCGGCGAGCCGGAGGGCGGCGTGCGGCCGGTCGTCGCGGAGTCCTGGCGGCGCAGCCGCCGCATCGGCGTGGACCCCGAGCTGCCGACGCCGCCCGTCGACCTCTCCGACCCCGAGCTGGACCGCCTGCGGGCCGCGCACCCCATGTCGGGCGCCGTGCCCGTCGTGCGCCGCCTGCTGGTCGAGCCCGCGTCGGGCTGGGTCGCCGCGCTCAGCGACGAGACCGGCCGGCTGCTGTGGGTCGAGGGCGACCCCGCGCTGCGCCGCCCGCTCGACCGCGTCGGCTTCGTCGAGGGCGCCGCGTGGCGCGAGGACGCGGCCGGCACCAACGCCCTCGGCACCGCGCTCGCTACCCGGCGGCCGCTGCAGGTGCTCAGCACGGAGCACTGGGCGCGCGTGGTGCACCCGTGGAACTGCGCGGCCGCGCCCGTGCACGACCCGTCGGGGCGCGTGGTCGGCGTGCTCGACGTCACCGGGCGCGACGAGGCGGCGTCCTGGATGGCGCTCGCGCTCGTGAAGGCGACCGTCGCCGCGGTCGAGGCCACGCTCGCGTCGACGGCGACGCAGCCCCCGGCGACGCGGCTCGAGGTGCTCGGCACGCACGGCGGCACGCTGCACACGCCGCAGGGGCGCCGCCGGCTCACGTGCCGGCACGCGGAGATCCTCCTGCTGCTCGCCGAGCACCCCGGCGGCCTGACGGGCGACGAGCTGACCGTGCTGCTGTCGGAGGCCGAGCTCTCCGAGGTCACCGTCCGCGCCGAGATCAGCCGCCTGCGCCGCCTGGTGGGGCCGCTCCTCTCGGAGTCGCGCCCCTACCGGCTCACCGCGCCGCTGCACACCGACGTCGACCACGTGCGCGACGCCCTCGCCGTGGAGGACGTCCGCGGCGCGTTCACCGCCTACGCCGGGCCGCTGCTGCCGCGCTCCGCCGCGCCGGGCGTCGAGCGCATCCGGGAGTCGCTCGTCGGGTGGCTGCGGGCCGCCGTCCTCGCGTCGCGGGACGTCGACCTCGTGGGCCGCTGGACGGCGAGCGACGAGGGCGCCGACGACTGGGAGGCGTGGCAGACGCTCGCCCAGGTCGCGCCGATCGGGTCGGCCGCGCACCTGCGCGCGCACACGCGGCTCGCCCAGCTGGACCGCACGCTGCGCTGAGCGAAAACCGGCGCCGGCGACCCCGTCGGCGACGATCCGGTGCGGCGTGCGACGCGCGCCGGAAAACGTACACATGGGGGCATACGCCGTGCAACGGTCGCTTGGCTACCGTTCCGTGCAGCGGCACCACCCGCGTCGACCTGAGGGGGTTCGGCGCACCCGGTGCCCGGTCGGGCGGCGCGCGGGAGGGGGCGTGCCGCCCGACCTCTTCCTGCCCGCCGGCGCCGGTGCCGGTCGTCCACAGCGGGCGCCGGGCCCGTGACAGCACCCCCGGCGCGGGCGCTACCGTGACGCGCGTGGACACACCTCCGTCACCCGCGCAGACCTCCGAGCCGCCCGTGATCACCCCGGACGACAAGGACTGGACCTGGGTCGTCGAGCGTCGCTGCCCCGAGTGCGGGTTCGCGGCCTCCGACGTCCCGCCCGAGGCCGTGGGGGGCACGGTGCGCGACCTCGTCCCGCGCTGGGTCGCCGCGCTGCACCGTGACGACGCGCAGGAGCGGTCGGCGCCGACGACGTGGTCCACGCTCGAGTACGGCGCGCACGTGCGCGACGTCATGCGGATCTTCGGCGAGCGCGTCCAGCTCATGCTCGACGAGGACGACCCGCTGTTCGCCAACTGGGACCAGGACGCCACGGCGCTCGAGGACCGGTACGACCTGCAGGACCCGCAGGTCGTCGCCGGCGAGCTCGCGGCGGCGGCCGAGACGACGGCGGACCGGTTCGACGCGGTGGCCGACGACGCGTGGGAGCGGCCCGGCCGGCGCAGCAACGGCTCGCGGTTCACGGTCCGCACGCTCGGCCAGTACTTCCTGCACGACGTCGTCCACCACCTGCACGACGTCCGCGCCTGACCGTCCGCGCCTGACCGCCCGCCGGACGCGTCCGGCGTCGCGCACGGCGCGTCGTCGGCGCGTCGGCCGAACCGTGTCCGGACGGAAACACCCGCGTAGCGCGGCGTCGCTACGGTCCGCGCATGACCACGACGGTCCCGTCGGCGCTCGACGGCCAGCACGTCCTCGCCCTGCCCGCGGGCACCGACGCGCTGGCGCTCGTGCGCGCGTGGTTCCCCGACGCCCGCTGGGCGCGCGAACCCGCCCGGTCGGCACCGGCGGCGCGGCTGACGGGCGCACGGTTCCGCGGCGTCGTCGTCGAACCGGTGGCGACGGAGGGCGTGCTGGCGGTCGCCGACGGCGTCGAGGTCGCCGGGCCGCACCCGCTGGACGCCGCGTCGGCGCGCGCGCTCGGCCTGCCCGCGCAGGACGCGGACCTGTACGGGCTGCCGGTGACCACGCCGGCGGGTGCCGCGGCGAGCCCCGCGCTCGTCGCCGGCTGGGCCACCGCCGCGGCGCGCCGCACCGGCGGCGGCATCCTGCCGGCGGACCGCCGCCAGGTCGTCGTCCCCGACCCCGCGTCGGCGCTCGACCTCACCCTGTGGTCGGCGGTGCCGCTCGCGGCGCAGGACGCCGTGCCGCTCGTGCGCCCCGCGCTGTCGGGCAGCCGGCTCGTGCCGACGGAGACGCCCGCGCAGGGCGGCGCGTCCGGCGGGTTCTCCCTCACCGCGACGTACGAGTACGACGGCGCCGTGGTCGTGCGGCTCTCCCGCTCCGACGAGGTGCCCGTCGTCCTGTCGACGCTCGACTGGCGCGAGCACGGCCCGTGGGGCTACCACGTGACGTGGCGGCCGCCGGACCCGGCCGAGCTCCAGGTCGAGCACCCCTCGCAGGTGCACGTGGTCGCGCGGCAGCGCGTCACGCCGGGGATCGCGCGCGTCACCGGGACGCTGTGGCGCGCGGCCGGCGGGACGGTCGTGGACGCGGGCGGGTTCGTCGTCACCGCGGCGGAGCTGGACGACCGGGCACGCAGCGCCGTCCGTTAGGCGGGGGACGCCCGCACCGGCTCAGACGAACGGCTCCGACCCCGCCGGCACCAGGTCGACCTCGACGCGCGGCGACGCCCCGCCGCCCTCGGTGAAGATGACCCCGCGCAGCGGCGGCACGTCGTGGTAGTCGCGGCCCCAGCCGAGCACGACGTACCGGTCGTCGACGAGCTGGTCGTTGGTCGGGTCGGCGTCGAGCCAGCCGTGCCCCGGCACCCACACCGACACCCAGGCGTGCGACGCGTCGGCACCGCGCAGCTTCGGCCGGCCCGGCCGTGGGCGCGTCTCGATGTAGCCGGACGCGTACCGGGCGGGCAGCCCGTGCAGCCGCAGCGCCGCGATCATGAGGTGCGCGAAGTCCTGGCAGACGCCGGCGCCCTGCGCGAGCAGCTGCGCCTGCGTGGTGTGCACGGTCGTGGAGCCCGACCGGTACGTGATCTCCGACCGGATGCGGTGCACGAGCTCGAGCACGACGTCGAGGAGGGGCCGGTCGGTGGCGAAGGACGGTGCCGCCCACGCGCGGACCTCGTCGACGAAGGTCACGTGCGCCGACGGCAGCACCGCCTCCCGCAGCGCGACGAGCCCGGTGGTGTCCGTGTGCAGGGCGCCGAGGTCGCCCGCGGCCACCGCCCGCGCGACGGACCGCCACCGCACGTCCGGCAGGTCGGCGCGCGCCGGCGCGACGCGGCTCACCTCGAGGGTCGAGCGGGACGTCACGACGAGCCGCGTGTGCGGGGTCGTCACGCCGAACCACGTGGTCGTGCTGCCGAACCAGTCGACGTGCGTGTGCGTGTCGGCCGGCTCGGGGTCGACGGTCAGGGACGTCGTCACCAGGCGCTGGTCGGGCAGGTCGCGCGGGGTCATGGTCGTGCGGCCGTAGGAGTCGGTGACGGGCTGCGGGTACTCGTACGTGGTGCGGTGCACGAGGTCGTACGTGCGGCCGGCGGGGTCGGTGGTGCTCACGCGCGTCCCTCGCCGTCGTGCTCGTTCGTCGCGCCCCACAGGTCGTCGAGGGGGCGGCTGGCGGCGGGGCGGACGAAGTGCACGCGCTGGATCTCGTCCGACGCGGCCCGCAAGCGCCACAGCATCGAGTCGAGCGCCTCGGCGAGCCGCACGCGCCGGCCGTCCTCCGAGACCACCGCCCCCACCGCGACGGTGTCGAGCTCCGCGACGAGCTCGCCGACGCCGTGCAGCAGGTGGTCGCGCTGCCCGGCGGACCGCCACGGCGCGGGCACCGCCTCGAGGTCGGCCAGCAGCCGGTCGAGCTGGAACGCGAGCGAGCGCGGGTTCGTCCGGTCGTGCACGAGCAGGTCGAGCACGCTCGCGACGCTGGGCGCCGACTGGTGGCGGCGCCGGTACGTGATCGCGGACTCGGTGGCCAGCAGGACGGACTCCAGCAGCAGGTCCTCGACGTCGGCCGAGCGGCGCACGACCAGCGTGGCGGCGAGCGTGTCGACGAGGTGCTGCGCGCGCTCGATGCGCCGGCCCGCGTCGAGCAGGTGCCAGCCGACGTCGCGCGTGAGCCCTTCCGCCGCGACCCCGGACAGCGCGAGGAGGCCGTGCAGGACGCGGTCGAGCGTGGGACGCAGGCCGGCGGTGACGGCCGCGGCGCGGTCCTCGGCGGGTGCGGCGCCGAGGGGGTCGTCGGGGCGGGGCCGGTGCCGGCCGCGCTCGTCGCGCAGCGCGCGCTCGACGCGGGCGAGCGGGCCGAACGTGTCGGTGGAGAGCTGGTCGCGCACCGACGCCGCCGCGCCGGCCAGGCGGTGCACGGCGCGCGCGACGCTGCCCGGTGTCGCGCGGTCGAGCAGCAGGTCACGCAGCGCGGGGACGCGCGGGCCGATGTGCTCGTCGTCCGCGGCGGGCGCCGGGCTGCCGCCGCCCGTGGGGGCGGTCCCCGGGGTGCCGGTCGTCTCGCCGCCGTCGGGCAGCGCCGCGGGCGTGAGCGCCTGCAGCAGCACCGCGAGCGCGCGCCCGCCCGCCGAGCCGGGGCTGCGGTGGTAGTCGTCCCACCGGTCGGCGACGGCGCGCAGCACGCGCGCCTCGCCCTCCGCGCGCTCGGCGTACCGGCCCATCCAGTAGAGGTTCTCCGCGGTGCGCGGCGAGATGCCGGCGCCCACGGCGCGGCCCACCGCGGCGTCGGCGTCCTCGCGCACGGCCACGTCGGGCGGCGTCGTCGGCTGGCTCGCGAGCACCCACACGTCCTTGGCGGACGCGCCGCGGGCCGACGAGACGACGTGCGCGTCCGCGACGCGCGCGAGGCCGCCGGACATGACGGTGTACGTGCCGGCGTGCGCCACCGCGTACGTGCGCAGCACCGCGGCGCGCGGCCCGAGGTCGGCGGGGCCGACGCCGGCCGCGTCGGGCCGGTCGGAGCCGACGCCCGCGACGTCGTGCCGGTCGACGGTCGGGCCGACGGGCGTCTGCCCGACCCACAGCCACGGCTCGGCCTGGATGCGCGCCCCGAGCGTCTCGCGCTCCGCGGCCGACAGCGTCCACCCCAGCACCGTGGTGACGTCCGCGCCCTGCACGGTCGGCTTGAGCACGAGCCGGTCCAGGTGCGCGACGACGTGCCGCAGCGACCGCTCCTCGCCGCACCACCACGTCGGGGCGGACGGCAGCGCGAGGTCCTGGTCGAGCACCGCGCGCGCGAGCCGCGGCAGGTACGTGAGGAAGGCCGGGCTCTCCAGCACCGACGCGCCGAGCGGGTTCACCACGCTGACGGTCCCGCCGCGCACCGCCCGTACGAGGCCGGGCACGCCGAGCCGCGAGCCCGCGCGCAGGTCGAGCGGGTCGCACCAGTCGGCGTCGACGCGCCGCAGGACCACGTCCACCGGCTCGAGGCCGTCGATGCCCTCGAGGTGCACGCGCCCGTCGCGCACCAGCAGGTCGCGGCCCTCGACGAGCGGCAGCCCCAGCATCGACGCCAGGTACGCCTGGTCGAACGCCGTCTCGCTGCCCGGCCCCGGCGTCAGCAGGACGACGCGCGGGTCGTCCGACGCGGTCGGCGGCGCGACGTCCCGCAGCGCGTGCCGCAGCGCGTGGAAGAACGGCCCGAGCCGCGCGATCGGCGCCTGCCGGTACACGCCCGCGAGCACCTGGGCCGTGACGCGGCGGTCCTCCATCGCGTACCCGGCGCCGGACGGTGCCTGCGTGCGGTCCGCGACGGCGCACCACCCGCCCGTCGCGTCCCGGACCAGGTCCGTCGCGGTGAGCACGAGCTCGCGGCCGCCGGGCGTGCGCAGGCCGTCGACCGCGCGCAGGAACCCCGGGTGGGCGAGGACGGCCGTCGCCGGGAGCAGCCGGTCGTCGAGCAGGCGGCGCGGTCCGTACAGGTCGTGCAGCACCGCGTCGAGCAGCTCCGCCCGCTGCACGAGCGCCGCGTCGAGCCGCGCCCACTCGGTCTCGTCGACGACCACCGGCAGCGGGTCGAGCCGCCACTGCCCGTGCCCGTCGGGCCGGTCCGCGCCGTAGGTCACGCCGTGCTCGGCGAGGATCTGGTCCGCCTGCCGGCGGGCGCGCGCGAGCTCGTCCGGGCCGGGCGCGTCGACGGGGTCGGGCAGCCACGTCCAGTCCGGCCGGTGCGCGATCGCCGGCCCGTCGCCCACCAGGCGCGGCGACGAGAGCAGGTCGGTCACCGGGGCAGTCTGTCGCACCCGGCCCGGGACCGTCGTCCGTGCCGCCTCCCCGGGACGCCCGACGCCCGATCCACCCGGATCCTCCCGCCCGCGGCGCGCCCCCCACCCGCCGAGTTCGCCCGTTGCGTGCCCAGCTCGCCCGTCGGAACGGGCGACCTGCCCGTCGGACCGGCGAGCTCGGCGACAGGAGGGCGGGCCGACGGCCGACCCGGCGGGCCCGGCGGGCGTCCGCGACCCACGCCGGCCCGGCGTGCGTGCGTCGAGATCGTCCGGTGTGCGCCGACCTCGTCATGGAGGTGTGACGTGGTCGGCGCCGGAGCGACGAGGTCGGCGGGTGCGGCGGCAGAGGCGCCGTCAGGACGCGTCCAGGCGGGTCAGCTGGTCCGCGGTCAGCGCCAGGTCCACGGCGGCGACCGCCTGCTGCCAGCGGTCCGGGCGCGTGGTGCCGACCAGCGGGACCACCCGCGGGGACGTCTGCGCGAGCAGCCACGCCAGGACGACCTGGCTGCCGGTCGCACCGGTCTCGGCCGCGACGGCGTCGACGGTCGCGAGCCGGCGGTCCGCCGCGGCGCCCGCGTAGTCCGCGAGCATAAAGTTCTGCGCGCGCTCGGCCGGACCGGCGTCGTACAGCCCCTTGAGCAGCGGCGAGTACGCGACGAGCGTGATCTCGGGGTGGGCCTCGAGGAAGTCCAGCTGCTCGTCGTCGACGATCGACCCGTGCCGCAGCCCGGCCCGCCGCTGCAGGTAGGTGTGCTGCTGCTGCACGGCGACCGGCGCCGGCCACCCGTGCTGCCGGCAGAGCTGCGCGATCTCGGCGAGCCGCCACGCGCGCACGTTGGACCAGCCGACGTACCGGACCTTGCCCTCCGCCACGAAGGCGGCGAGCTCCGCCAGCGTCTCCTCCAGGGGCGTCGACCGGTCGTCGACGTGGACGTGGTAGAGGTCGACGTGGTCGGTGCCGAGCCGGCGCAGGGACGCCTCGAGGGAGCGGCGCAGCACGGGTGCGGACGCCCCGACGAAGCGCTCGCGGGCGGCCGGCCAGACGGGCTCGCCGCCGTCGGCGGGCCACACCGCGTCGACGTCCCGGATCATCGCCGTCCCCTTGGTGGAGAGGAACGTGCGGTCGCGGCTGCCGGGGCGCGACGCGAACCACCGTCCCAGCAGCTCCTCGCTGTGCCCGCCGTCGCTGCCCCGGCGCTCCCACCAGGCGTAGCAGTCGGCGGTGTCGAGGAACGTGCCGCCGTCCGCGGCGAACCGGTCGAGCAGCGCGAACCCGCCCGCGTCGTCGGTGCGCGTGCCGAGCAGCATCGCGCCCAGCGCGACCGCGCTCACCTGCTCGCCCGTGGTGCCCAGCTCGACGGTCCTCATGCGTGCTCCTCCGCGCCGGCCCGCGCCGGCTGGTCGTCCTGGTCGTCGGTGTACGGGCGCTCGGTGCCGAGGATCGTGCGGTAGACGCCGATCTTCGTCTCGAGCGCGGCGAGGTGACGGGTGAGCAGCTCGACGTGCGCGCGCAGCCGGGCGCGGTGGTCGACGAGCACGTCGACCCGGTCCGCGATCGTGTGGTCGCCCAGCCGCGTGAGCTCGACGAACCGCTGCATGTCGCGGATCGACATCCCCGTCTGCCGCAGCAGCGTGAGGAACCCGACCCGACCGAGGTCGTCGTCGGTGTACCGGCGGTGCCCGCCCGCGGCGCGCGGCACCGGGTCGAGCAGGCCGATCCGCTCGTAGTACCGCAGCGTGTGGGCGGTGACGCCCGTGCGTGCGGACGCCTCCTCGATCGTCAGCCCGGCCGGGCCGTGCCCCGTCGTCTCGTCCATGACCGCGACGCTAGGGATTCGAGTGCGCTCGAGGTCAAGGGGTGCGGGGCGACGTGCGCGGTGGGGCCGTGCTCGGCGCGTCCACCGCGGTCGGTGCCGCCGACCGGCCCATGCTGGGGCGTGCACGTCCACGCCCCGACCCCGTCCGCCGCCGCGACCGCCGCCGGTGCGCCCACCGCGCGCACGGAGCCGCGCGCCCGTGCGGTCCTCGCCGTGCTGCTGCTCGCGTCGCTCGCCGTCGCGCTCGCGGGCGCCTGGTGGCTGTGGCCCGACGCCGACGCGGTCCCGCCGCGCATCGACACCGCCGGCCCCGGCGTCACCTACGTGCGCGCCGACGTCGTCGACGTGCACCCCGACGCGACCGGGATGGACCAGGCGACGGTCCGGCTCGCCGACGGCGAGGAGGTCGACGCGCACGTGCCGCCCGAGTACGTGCCGGAGCTCGCCGCGGGGGACACGCTGCGCGTCGCCCGCATGGAGGTCCCCGAGACGGCGCTCGACCCGCTCGGCGACCCCGAGGTGATGACGACGTCGTACGTGTTCGTCGACTTCGTGCGGGGCCCGCCGATCGCGCTGCTCGCCGGGGTGTTCGCGGTGCTCGTGGTGCTCGTGGCGCGCTGGCGGGGTCTGGCCGCGCTCGTCGGCGTGGTGGTGAGCCTCGGGATCGTGGGTGTGTTCACGCTGCCGGCGCTGCTGCAGGGACGCCCGGCGGTGCCCGTCGCGCTCGTGACCAGCGTCGTCATCATGTTCGCCGTGCTGTACCTGGCGCACGGGGTGTCGGTGCGGACGGCGACGGCGCTGCTGGGCACGCTCGTCGGCCTGCTCGCGACGTGCGGGATCGCCGCCTGGGCCGGCGGTGCGGCGCACCTGACGGGCCTGTCGGGGGAGTACGCGCTCGACCTGCTGTCCGCCGCGCCCGAGGTGCGGCTGCGCGCGGTGCTCGTCTGCGGGATGGTCCTCGCCGGGCTGGGCGTGCTCAACGACGTGACGATCACGCAGGCGTCGGCGGTGTGGGAGCTGCACGCGGCGCGTCCGGCGGCGTCCGCGCGGGAGCTGTTCGGGCAGGGCATGCGCATCGGCCGCGACCACATCGCGTCGACCGTCTACACGATCGTCTTCGCGTACGTCGGCGCGGCGCTGCCGCTCGTGCTGCTGGTCAGCCTCGCCGACCGGTCGTTCGTGGAGCTGCTGACCGCGGGCGAGATCGCCGAGGAGGTCGTCCGCACGCTCGTCGGCTCCATCGGCCTGGTGCTCGCGATCCCGGCGACGACGGCGCTCGCGGCCCTGCTCGTGCGCGTCAGCGCGCGGCGGACGGCGGACGCCCCGACGCCGGCACCGGGCGACGCAGCGGCGTCCGCACCGGCCTGAGCGGCCGCCCGGGCCGGCGGCACCGACGACACCGGCGCGGCCGACGCGGCCGTCGTGCAGCACACTGCGCCGGCGCTGCTGCGCAACGGCCGGTTCGTCGCCGGGACCAGCTCGGCCGCCCGTCGACCCGGCCGTCGTGCAGCATGCAGCGCCGGTGCTGCTGCGCAACGACCGGCTCGTCGCCGGGACGAGGTCGGCCGGGCTGGACGACCGGAGGGCCGGGGTCGGCTGAGCCCGGCCGCGGCCGACCGGCCGGCCGTCGACCCGGCCGTCGTGCAGCATGCGGGGGCGGCGCTGCTGCCCGCCGGTCTCGTATACACAACAGACGCAGCCCACGATGCAAAGTATGTGTTGGTGTGGGGGGGGGGGGGGGGGGGGGAAGGGGGGGGGGGGG
>NZ_JBFTEP010000119.1:0-11017 GCF_047229365.1 Cellulomonas pasadenensis
GGCCGTGGGCCTGCAGGTGTACGCGCTCACCGCACCGCCGCCCAGCAGGACCTCCGCGGCGTCGAGGGCCGGCCGCGCCGCCGCCGTCGCCACGGCCGCCACCCCGGCCACCAGGAGGAACCCGCCCACCCAGGCGCGCCGCCGCAGCGAGCGCTCGGGCGCGCCGACGTCGCTGCGCATCGCCTCGACGGGCGGGACGAGCGCCGCCGTGCGCGCGGGCACCGCGGCGGCCAGCGCCGACACCGCCGTGCCGATCACCAGGCACAGCGCCACCGTCGCCCCCTCGAGCGGCACGTCGCCCGCGAGGTCCATGCCGACCTGCTCCAGCGCGACGCGCAGCACCGCGACCAGCCCCACCCCGCCGAGCACGCCGAGCGCCGCGCCGACGAGCCCGACGACCACCGCCTGGCCCACGACGACGGCGAACACCTGCGCCGGCGACGCGCCGACGGCCCGCAGCAGCGCGAACTCCCGCACGCGCTGCCGCACGGACATCTGGAACGTGTTGGCGATGAGGAACGCGCCGACGAACAGCGACACGAGCGCGAACACCAGCAGGAACGTGGTGACGAACCCGAGCACCTGGTCGATGTCGGCCTGCAGGTCCGCCCGCAGCGCCGAGCCGGTGACCGCCTCGGCGTCCGCGCCGCCCGGCACGTCCGGCAGCGCCGCGGCGACGGCGGCGGTGAGCGCGTCCTCGTCCACGCCGTCCTGCGCGTGGACCGCGACGGTCGCGACCGTGCCGTCCGGGGCGTAGGTGGCCACGCCCGTGTCCCGGTCGAGGAAGACGAGCGTCGCGCCGGCGAGCGGCCCGCCGGCCGACACCTCGCCGACGACCTCGACGTCCGTCACGGCACCGCCCAGCACGACGCGCGTGCGGTCGCCGACGGCCAGCCCGGACGACGCGAGCGTCGCCTCCTCGAGCGCGACCTCGCCGGGCGCCGTCGGCACGCGGCCGTCCACGACGCGCAGCGACGGGTCGCGCGGGTCGGTGGCGATGCCGATGCTCGGCGCCTGCGTCGACTGCACCGCGGTGCCGTCCGCGCCGACGAGCACGACGGGCCCCGACACGTCGGGCAGGGCGAGGCGGACGCCGTCGACGTCCGCGAGGTCGTCCGCGAGCGTGAGCGGCACGGGCGTGCGCGCCTCGCCGAACCCGCCGCTCGCACCCGCACCGCCGGGCAGCGGCTCGGCACCGCGGACGTACGCGTCCGCGGGTGCCTGCGCGTCGACGATCCCGTGGAACGTGGTCGACATCATCGTGCGCAGGGCGAAGGTGCCCGCGACGAACGCGACGCCGAGCGCGACGGCGAGCACCGACAGCGCGAACCGCACCGCGTGCGCGCGCACGCCGCGGAGCGTGACCCGCAGCATCAGCGCACCGGGGCGGCCGGCGCGGACGCCGCCCGCCGGGTGAGCGCGCCGAGCCGGTCGAGCACCGTGTCGGGCGTCGGGTCGGCGAGCTCGTCCACGACGCGCCCGTCCGCGAGGAACAGCACGCGGTCGGCGTAGGACGCGGCCGTCGGGTCGTGCGTGACCATGACGACGGACTGGCCGAGCTCGTCGACGGACCGGCGCAGGAACGTGAGCACCTCGCGCGCCGACGCGGAGTCGAGGTTGCCCGTGGGCTCGTCGGCGAAGACGACCGCCGGCCTGGTGACCAGCGCGCGGGCGCACGCGACGCGCTGCTGCTGCCCGCCCGACAGCTCGGCCGGCTTGTGCCCCAGGCGGTCGGTGAGGCCGACGGCCTGCACCACCGCGTCGAGGTGCGCCCGGTCCACCGGGCGGCGCGCGATGTCGAGCGGCAGCGTGATGTTCTCCAGCGCCGTCAGCGTCGGCACGAGGTTGAACGCCTGGAAGACGAACCCTAGCCGGTCGCGGCGCAGACGCGTCAGCCGGCGCTCGGACATCGCGCTGACCTCCTCGCCGTCCACGACGACGGTCCCGGACGTCGGCCGGTCGAGGCCGGCCATGCAGTGCATGAGCGTCGACTTGCCGGACCCAGAGGGGCCCATCGTCGCGGTGAGCCGCCCGCGCTCGAAGTCGACGTCGACGCCGTCGAGGGCACGCACGACGGTCTCGCCGCGGCCGTACGTGCGGGTGAGCGCGCGGGCGCTCGCGATCGAGGTCGTCATCGGGTCCATCCCAGCCTCGGGGCGCGGTCGGTCACCCGGCCATCGTCCCGCTGCCGGGGACGTCCTGCCCATCGGTGACGGCCCTGGTCACGGCCCTGATCCGCGGGATGGCCCACGACCGGGGTGGGGGTGCCCCGACCAGGGACCACCCTGAGGCGGCGACGCCCGGAACCCGGGTGCCGCCCGGGCCGGGCCCGGTGCCGCCGGCACCCCCGGCGACCGGACGATGGACGTGGGCGGCCGGACGGTCGCCGTCACCCACCACGACCACCGGAGGTCACCGTGCTCCGCCTCGCCCGGGCCGTCGCCGCCGTCGCCGCCGTCACGCTCGGCGCCGGGCTCGCGCTCGCGACGTCCGCCGTCGACGACGCCCTCGCCCACGTCGGACGCGACCTGCCCGTCGCGTCGGCGGCCGTCGAGGCGACCGACCCGGCCACGGTCGCCGCCGAGGTGCGGCGCGTCGCCGCCCGGCCCTGACGCGGCAGCGCTGCCCGCCCGGGCGGGCGCAGGCGAGCGCCGCCTCCCTGACCGGGCGCACGCCCGGCCCGCCGCCTAGCCTGACCGGCATGGCGCGCTACTTCGACGTGCACCCGACCGACCCGCAGCCGCGTGCGATCGCGCAGGTCGTGGCGCTGCTGCGCGACGACGCGCTCATCGCGTACCCGACCGACTCGATGTACGCGCTGGGCACCCGCATGGGCAACCACGCCGGCACCGAGCGCATCCGGCAGGTCCGCGACCTCGACGCGAAGCACCACTTCACGCTCGTGTGCGCGGACTTCGCGCAGCTCGGTCAGCTGGTGCACCTCGAGAACAGCGCCTTCCGCGCGATCAAGGCGGCGACGCCCGGCCCGTACACGTTCGTCCTCCCCGCGACGCCCGAGGTGCCGCGGCGCCTCGCGCACGAGAAGAAGCGGTCCGTCGGCGTGCGCATCCCCGCCGACCCGGTCGCGGTCGCGCTCATCCGCGAGCTCGGCGAGCCGCTGCTGTCGAGCAGCCTGCTCATGCCCGGCGCCGACTGGCCCATGACCGAGGGCTGGCAGATCAAGGAGGAGCTCGACGACCGCCTCGACGCGGTCGTCGACGCGGGCGACCGCGGCACCACGCCCACCACGGTCGTCGACTGGACGTCCGGCAGCCCCGAGGTCGTGCGCGAGGGCGCGGGCGACCCGACGCGGTTCTGACGTGGGCGCGGGCGCAGGCACCGGCGCGGGACGGGGTCGCGGTGCGGGCGGCGGCGCCGGGCGCGACCGCGCGTACGTGGCCGTCGTCGGCCCGTCGGCGCCGACGCCCGCGCAGGAGCGCGACGCCGAGGAGGTCGGCGCGGGCCTCGCGGTCCGTGACCACGTCGTCGTGTGCGGCGGCCGCGGCGGCGTGATGGAGGCGGTCGCGCGAGGTGCCGCGGGCGCCGGCGGCGACGTCGTCGGCATCCTGCCGGGCACCGGGCGCGCCGACGCGAACCCGTACGTGACGATCGCGCTGCCGACCGGCCTGGGGGACGTGCGGAACGCGCTGGTGGTGCGCGCGGCCGACGTGGTCGTGGCGGTCGGCTCGTCGTGGGGCACGCTCAACGAGGTGGCGTTCGCCGTGTCCGTCGGCACGCCCGTCGTCGGCATCGGCGGGTGGGCGCTGCCCGAGGCGGGCGGGCCGCGACGCGTGCGGACGGTCGAGGAGGCGCTCGCGGCGGTCGACGCGCTGCTCGCGGGGCGCTGACCCCGTCGAGGCCGGTCGCGTGACGACGACCCTGCACGCAGCCGACGGCGGCCCGCCGGGCGGGACCGTCACCGGCGGCCCCGCCCGGCGCGGCGTCAGGCGGTCGTCGCGGTGAGCGCGGCCGCGTAGGAGCCGGTCGCCAGGTCGTCGACCGCGACGGGGCGGACCGGCGTCCAGCCGAGCGCGCGCGCACCCGGCGCGTGCACGACCTGGTCGAGCGCGAGGGCCTCGGCGAAGGCGTCGCCGAGCTCGACGGCCGCGGCGGCGAGGGGCCAGGCGGCGGCGGGGCCGTCGACCCCGGCGGCGCGGGCGGCCGCCGACGCGAGCAGGTCGGCGGGGACGCCGGCCTCGGCGACGCCGTGCAGGACGGCGCCGGGCGCGGCGGCGTCGAGGGCCAGCGCGTAGAGGTCCGCGAGGTCGTCCACGTCGACCATCGGCCAGCGCGGGGCCGGGGCGGCACCGACCCAGCGGCCGTGCCCGAGGGTGCCGGCCCAGCCGACGAGCATCGCGGGGATCCCGCCACCGCGGCCGTGCACCACGCCGGGCCGCACGACGACGGACCGCACGGCGCGGCCGGCCGCGGCGCGGACGCGGTCCTCGACCGCGGGACGCGCGGCCACCAGCGCGACGGGCGCGGCGGGGGAGTGCTCCCGGCCGTCGTCCGTGCGGCCGAGCACCCACACGCCGGACGTCCACAGCAGCGCGCGGCCGCTGCCGGCGAGCGCGTCGGCGAGGGCGTCGACGAGGGGCAGGTCCGCGTCGCCGAGCGGGGCGGCCGTGTGCAGCACCGCGTCGACGTCCGGGGTGACGAGGCCGGCGACGGCGGCCGGGTCGGCGAGGTCCGCGCGCACGGGCGTGACGGCGGGTCGCGGGTCGGCGGGCGCGGTACGGGACACCGCGGAGACGTGGTGGCCGTCGCGGACGAGGCGGTCGACGACGGCGGTGCCGACGTAGCCGGTCGCGCCGAGGACGAGGACGTGCATGGCGGTGCTCCCTCCGATGGGGTCGCGGTGGCCGCGACCGAGTGAAGCGGACTACAGTCCGGTCATGGAGGAACGTAGCGGACCGGAGTCCGGATCGTCCACGGGTCGAGCCGGCGGACTGCTGCCGGTGCTCGGTGCGCCCGTGCCCGAGCGGGCGGACGCCGCCCGCAACCGTGTCCGCGTGCTCGAGGCCGCCGCCGCCCTGCACGCCGAGGGAGGCGTCGCGGCGCTCACCACCGACGCCGTCGCCGCCCGTGCCGGCGTCGGCAAGGGCACGATCTACCGGCGGTTCACCGACAAGGGCGGCCTCGCGGCGGCGCTCCTGGACGAGCGCGGCCGGCGACTGCAGGAGCGGATGCTCGCCGGCCCGCCGCCCCTCGGACCCGGCGCGCCGCCGGTGGAGCGGCTCGCCGCGTTCGTCGTCGCCTACGTCGAGCACACCGTCGGGTCGCTCGACCTCGTCCTGCTCTCGGAGACCTCGACGCCCGGCGGCCGGCTCGCGAAGCCGATCTACCCGTTCTGGCGTCGGCACGTCGAGGTGCTGCTCGAGGAGGCCGGCGCGCCGGCGCCACGGACGCGCGCCGAGGCCCTGCTCGCCGCGCTCGCGGCGGAGCAGCTGCACGGCTGGTCCGTCACCGACGGGCGCGCGGTCGGCGAGCTGGCGTCCGAGCTCGCGGACCTGGCGCGCGCGCTCGCGGGGTGAGGTCACGTGGGCGGGACGGGTCGGCGCGCCCTGGTCGCGCCGACAGCGGGCGCGCGCGCCGCGCCGCTCGGCGATGATGGGCCGGTGACCAGCGTCGACGTGCCGCGCACCGCCGCCGACGTCGTCCGCGCCGCCGGCACCGCGCCGGACCTGGCGACGCTCGACGCCCGCGTCGTGGACTGCTTCGCGTGCCCGCGGCTGGTCGCGTGGCGCGAGGCGGTGGCCGCCGAGCCGCGCGCGTCGTTCCGGGGTCAGACGTACTGGGCGCGGCCGGTGCCGGGGTTCGGCGACCCGCACGCGCGCGTCCAGGTCGTGGGCCTGGCGCCCGCCGCCCACGGGGCCAACCGCACGGGCCGCATGTTCACCGGCGACCGCTCGGGCGACTTCCTGTTCGCGGCGATGCACCGCGTCGGCATGGCGAACCAGCCGACGTCCGTGAGCGCCGACGACGGCCTGACGCTGACCGACGTCCGCGTGACCGCGCCGGTCCGCTGCGCCCCGCCCGCGAACGCGCCGACCCCCGAGGAGCGCCGCACGTGCGGCCCGTGGCTCGCGCGCGAGATCGAGGTGGTCGCCGCGCGCGTGCTCGTGGTGCTCGGCGGGTTCGGCTGGCAGGCGGTCCTGACCACGCTCGCGGAGCAGGGCTGGGCCGTGCCGCGCCCCCGCCCGGCGTTCGCGCACGGCGCCGAGGTGGTGCTCGCGCGCCGTGACGCGTCCGACGACCGCACCCTCACCCTGCTCGGGTGCTTCCACGTCAGCCAGCAGAACACCTTCACCGGCCGCCTGACGCCGGACATGCTCGACGCGGTGCTGCTGCGCGCGCAGCAGCTCGCGGACGCCTGACGGTCAGCCGGCGAGCGCGACCACGACCAGGTACCCGTTCGCGACGAGGTGGATCGCGATCGTCAGCCACGCGTTGCGGTACCGGGACCACAGGTAGCCGAGCATCAGCCCGAACGACCCCTGCACCACGAGCGCAGCGGCGACCTCGACGACGGGTCCCTGCCCCTGCCGCGCCCCCACGTGCATGAGCGCGAACACCAGCGTCGCGACGGCGATGCCGCCCCACCGCCCGAGCAGCGCCTCGAGCCGCGTCTGCAGCCACACGCGGTAGAACACCTCCTCCCCGATGCTCGCGGTGACCGCGGTGGCGACCGCCGCCGTCACGACGAGCTCGACGGGGTAGCCGGAGTAGTCGGGCACCTCGACCCAGGGTGCCGCCTGGGACACGAGCGTCCACGCGACGAGCACGACGCCCGGCGCCCACCACCGCCAGGCACCCCGGGCCGGAACCGTGCGCATCGCCCCGCGCGTGAGCAGGACGACCAGGCCGGGCAGCGCGATCAGCAGGACGAGCTTGGCCAGGTGGTAGCCCTCCGACCGCGCGAGGTCGCCCGCCGCGACGACGACCGGCAGCGCGACGGCGCACGCGAGCATGGCCGCCACGGCGGGCGTGAGGCGGCGCGCGTCGACGACGGCCGGCGTGAGCTCGGGCACGCGCGGCGGCAGCAGCCGGATCAACGGCAGCGCGACCGCCGCGGGCAGCAGCACCGCCCAGTACGGCACGACCGGCGCGCCCGGGTCGGCGGACTCGCGCACGCCCGCCGGGCTCAGCACCAGGAGCGTGGCGAGCGCAGCCACGGCGAGCAGGGCGACGGCTGCCGCGACGACGGTCCCGGCGCGGGCGTGCGGCGGCACGGGGGCCGACGGGAGGCCTCGCGACGGCGGGGAGACCGGCGGGTGAGGGCTCGGAAGCACGGGGTTCGGGGGCATCGTGTCCGGCTGGCGCATGCGCCGACGCTAGGGACGGGCCGCGCGCGTCCGCGTCGTCGGAACGGACGAGCCGCGCAGTGGCGCTCCTCCGTCCCGACGAGGCCCGACGGACGACAGCGGCGGTCGGCCGCGCGGTCGGCGTGTCGCCATCGCGTGTCGGCCCGTGCAGGAGATGTCCTCCGCGGGCGTACGGACACCGTGCGCACACCGTGCGTACGCCCGCGAAGAGGACCCGCCGCGTCCGCCGACGCGCCGCACGCGACACGCCGACGTGACGCGGCGCACGCCGTCCGCGCAGGTCACCGGACGTTCATCCCCGCGACTCCCCCCGGCGGGCCCGCGGTCGCGGGCGGCACCTAGCGTCCGTCCGTCCCGCCGGACCGCCGGCACCCGTGGAGGAAGGACTCCCGTGAGCGAGCTGCGCCCCCGCGCACCCCGACCCCGCCGGCGCGTGACCGCGACCGTCGCCGCGACGACGCTGCTGACGGCCGGGCTCGTGCCGGCCCTGCTGACGCCCGCGTCGGCGAACCTCGTCGCCGAGCCCGTGCGGCACGCCGCCCCCGACGCAGCGGTGACGCTGGAGCCGCTCGGCACGTACGAGACGGGCGTGTTCGACCGGTCGGCCGCCGAGATCGTCGTGTTCCACGCCGGCACGCAGCGGCTGTTCGTCGTCAACGCCGAGTCGGGCGCGGTCGACGTGCTCGACGCGTCGGACGCGACGGCGCCGGCGAAGGTCGGCACGATCGCCGTCGCCGGCATCCGGGACGCGCTCGGCACGGTGATCCCCGCGGGCGCGTCGGTGAACTCGGTCGACGTGCGGGCGGACGGCCTCGTCGTCGTCGCCGTCCAGCACGCGACCAAGACCGAGCGCGGGTGGGTCGCGTTCCTGGACGCCGCGACGCTCGAGGCGCTCGGCGCGGTCCGCGTCGGCGCGCAGCCCGACAAGGTGACCGTCTCGCCGGACGGCGCCTGGGCCGTGACGGCCGACGAGGGCGAGCCCGACGACGACTACGCGGTCGACCCGGCCGGCACGGTCAGCGTCGTCGCCCTGCCGTCGCGGACGGCGGCGCCGGCGCAGTCCGCCGTGCGCACGGCCGGGTTCGAGGCCTACGACGCGCCCGGGGCGCTCCCCGAGGATGTCCGCGTGTTCGGGCCCACGGGTGCCGGCGCGCCGCCGCTGCTGCCGTCGCTCAACCTCGAGCCGGAGTACGTCACGGTCGTCGGCGGCACCGCCTACGTGACGCTGCAGGAGGCGAACGCGATCGCCACGGTCGACCTCGCGACGGCCGCGGTGACGGACGTCCACGCGCTGGGCTCGCAGGACCACGGCGTCGTCGGCCTGGACCCCTCGGACCGCGACGGCCGCTTCGACATCCGCACGTACCCCGGCCTGCGCGGGCTGTACCAGCCCGACGCGATCGCCTCCTACACGGCCGGCGGCGCGACGTACCTGGTGACCGCCAACGAGGGCGACGCGCGCGAGTGGGGCGAGTACGCCGAGAACGCCCGCGTGAAGGACCTCGGCACGGCAGGACGCGCTCCCGTCTGCGCGCCGTTCGCCGGGCTCACCGGCGACGCCGAGCTGGGCCGGCTCACCGTGTCCACCGCGTCCGGCCTGAACGCCGCCGGCACCTGCTACGAGCAGCTGTACGCGTTCGGCTCGCGCTCGTTCTCCATCTGGACGACCGACGGCGAGCAGGTCTGGGACTCGGGCTCGTCGTTCGAGGAGATCACGCACGCGGCGGCGCCCGGGTTCGTGAACTCGAACCACTCGGAGTCGAACCTCGAGGGGCGCAGCGACGACAAGGGCCCCGAGCCGGAGGCCGTCGCGATCGGCGAGGTCGACGGGCGCACGTACGCGTTCATCGGCTTCGAGCGCGTGGGCGGTGTGGCCGTCTACGACGTGACGAACCCGCGGGACGCGTCGTTCGTCAGCTACGTCAACAACCGCGACTTCTCCGTCTCCGTCGAGGGCGGCGGCGACCTCGCCGCGGCCGGCGACCTCGGGCCGGAGTCGATCGCGTTCGTCACGGCCGCCGACTCGCCGACGGGCGAGCCGATGATCGCCGTCGGCAACGAGGTCTCGGGCACCACGACGTTGTTCGCCGTCGAGAGGGCGGCCCCCGCCGCCGACGACCTCGTCGAGCTGCAGCTGCTCGGCACGAACGACTTCCACGGCCGCCTCGAGGCCGACCTGCGCGGCGGCGTGGCCGGTGCGGCGGTGCTGTCCGGGGCCGTGCAGCAGCTGCGCGGCGAGAACCCCGACACGGTCTTCGTCTCCGCGGGCGACAACATCGGCGCGTCGACCTTCCCGTCGATGATCGCCCAGGACGTCCCGACGATCGACGTGCTGAACGCCGCGGGCCTCGAGGTCTCGGCCGTCGGCAACCACGAGCTCGACCAGGGTCTCGACGACCTGACGGACCGGGTCCAGCCGCTCGCCGACTTCCCGTACCTGGGCGCCAACGTCTACCGCGCGGGCACCACCGACCCGGTCCTGCCCGAGTACGAGGTCGTCGAGCGCTCCGGCGTGCGCGTCGCGTTCGTCGGCGTCGTCACCGCCGCGACCCCGACGCTCGTCTCGCCGTCCGGCGTCGCGGGCCTCGACTTCGGCGACCCCGTCGCCGCGCTGGACCGCGTCGCCGCCGAGATCGAGGCGCAGGACCTCGCCGACGTCACCGTCGCGCTCGTGCACGACGGCGCGGAGGGCGGCGAGTGCACGGCCGTCGCCACCGAGGACAGCGACTTCGGTCGCGTCGTGCGGGACACGTCCGCGGACGTCGACGCGATCTTCTCCGCGCACACGCACCGCTCCTACGCGTGCGCGTTCCCGGTCGCCGGCACGGACGTGCTGCGCCCGGTCGTCCAGGGCGGCCAGTACGGCCAGAACCTGGCGCGCGTCGAGCTCACCTACGACACGGCCGCCGGCCGCGTCGTCGCCGCGTCGCAGGACCTGCTGCCGATGGTCGTCGGCGGCGCGCCCGCGTACCCGGCCGACCCGGACGTGCAGGCGATCGTCGAGCGGGCCGTCGCCGACGCCGCGGAGACGGGCAACGAGGTCGTCGGGAGGGTCACCGCCGACGTCCTGCGGGCACGCAACGCCGCCGGCGAGGTGGACCGCTCGCTCGAGTCGCCGCTCGGCAACCTGGTCGCCGACATGCACCTGTGGGCGACGAGCGCGGCCAACCCGGCGTTCGGCGGCACGCCCGCCGACCTCGCGGTGATGAACCCGGGCGGGCTGCGCGCCGACCTCGTCGGTGCCGCGAACGGGGACGTCACGTGCCGCGCGGTCGCCGACGTGCAGCCGTTCGCCAACACGCTCGTGGTGGTCGACCTGACCGGCGCGCAGCTCGCCGAGCTGCTCGAGCAGCAGTGGGGCACGGCCGACGCGCCGCGCACCAAGCTGCACCTCGGCCTCTCGGCGAACGTCACGTACACGTACGACGAGTCGGCCCCCGTGGGCGAGCGCGTCGTCGAGGTGCGCGTCGGCGACCGGCCGGTCGACCCCGCGGCGACGTACCGCGTCACGGCGAACTCGTTCCTCGCCGGAGGCGGCGACGGCTTCGCGGCCCTCGCGGCCGGGGCGGTGCGCGCCGACTCCGGGCAGGTGGACCTCGCGGCGTCGGTCGCGTACGTGCGGGCGAGCAGCCCGGTGTCGCCGGCGGCGGTCGGCCGCGCGGTCGCGGTCGCCGATGCGCCCGACGGCACGC
>NZ_JBFTEP010000120.1:0-10996 GCF_047229365.1 Cellulomonas pasadenensis
GGCGTGCCCGGCCCCGCCGCCCCGGCGCCCGGCCTCCCGGCGGGCGCCGCGACCGGCTCCGGCTCGGCCGCCGGCGCGCCCCGCACGGGCGTCGACGCCGCCCTCCTCACCTCCGTCGCCCCCGCCGCGCTGCGGGTCGTCGCGACGGTCCTGCCGCACGACCTCGGGTGCCCCGCGGCGCCCGCGCAGGACATCCCGCACACCCCTGCCTGACCGGACCGTCGTCGCCCCGCGCGACCACGTCCCCCGCGCCCCGAAGGCGCTCCGGTCCTTGGCAGAGGAGTTCTTGAGATGCACACGTACGTCCGTCGAGCGCTGCACACGGCGCTCGTGAGCGGTGGCCTCGTGGTCGCCGGGGCCTCCATGGCCCACGCCGCCCCCGCACCGGGGGCCCTCGGGGTCGACGTCGCCGTCGACCTCACGTCCGGCGCCGCCGTCCAGGTGGAGCTCGGTCTCGGTGCCACCGGCGACCACGGCGGTGCGCCGCTCGTCGCGGTGCCCGTCAGCGTGCCGGTCGACGTGTCGGGGGTCGCCGTGGGCGTCCTCGGCGACGCGGCCGTGGCGCAGCCCGCGGGCGCGCCGGCCGGGACGTCCGGCGACGGCGCCGGTGCCGGCGCGACGCAGGCGGCGCCGGTCGTCTCCGTCCCCGTGGACGTGCCCGTCGACGTCTCGGGCGTGGCGGTCGGGCTGCTGGGCGACGCCGCCGTGGCCGGGGGGCCCGGTGGCGCGCCCGCGACGCCCGCGCCGCAGGACGGCGGCGCCCCGGCGCTGGTCGAGGCGCCGGTGTCGGTGCCCGTCGACGTCTCCGGCGTCGCGCTCGGCGTGCTCGGTGACGCCACGGTGCTGGAGGGGAGCACCGTGGGGTCGCCGACCGCAGGCGGGTCGGACGGGGAGGGCGAGGGCGCGTCGGGTGGCGGTGCGCTGGTCGAGGCGCCGGTGATGGTGCCGGTGGACGTGTCGGGTGTGGCGGTCGGCCTGCTGGGTGACGCCGCCGTGACGACGCCCGCGCCGACGACCCCGGCCCCGGCTCCCGCGCCGGGTGGTTCGCCGGCGGGTGACGGTGCGCTGGTCGAGGCGCCGGTGTCGGTGCCGGTGGACGTGTCGGGTGTGGCGGTCGGCCTGCTGGGTGACGCCGCGGTGACGACGCCCACGCCGACGACCCAGACGCCCGCTCCGGGCGCCGACGCGGGCACGGCCGGCGACGGGCTCGTCGGTCTGCCGGTGACCGTGCCGGTCGACGTCTCGGGCGTCGCCGTCGGCATCGGCGGTGACGCCACCGCGACCCCGGCGGGCACCGTGGCGCCGGGCGACGGCACGGTGCCCCCGGGTGCCGAGGGGCCCACGGCTCCCGGCACGACCGACCCGGGCACGAGCCCGGGCACGGCCCCCGGCACGACGACCCCCGGCACGACGACCCCCGGCACGACGACCCCCGGCACGACGACCCCCGGCACGACGACCCCGGGCGTCTCCGTGCCCGGCGCGGCGACCCCCGCCACGGGCGGGACGACCCCGCTCGTCCCGGTGGCGACGCGCACGGTCGTCCCGGCCGGCGCGGGAGGCACGCTCACGGCGGTCCGCACGGCGGCCGTCACCGACGGGCGCGCGGGCCTCGCGGCCGGCGTGACGCCGACGGGCTCCTCGTCCGCCGCGCTCGCGTCGACCGGTGCGGAGCTGTGGCTCCTGCCTGCGGCGCTGCTGCTGGTGGCGGCGGGCGTGGCGCTGCGCGGGCGCGCGTCCCGCAGCCGCGGTCGCCACGCGGCGTCGACCCTGGTCCTGCCGACGCAGCGCGGGGCCACGGACGCCTCCTGACGCGCCACGTCGGGGGCGGGGCGGCCGGTCCGGCCGTCCCGCCCCCGGGCGCGTCGTCCGCGACGCGGCCCCGCGCAGGGGGAGGGGCCGCGCCGCGGGTAGGGTCGCCGCCCGTGGACGAGCAGCGGCTGGCAGGAGGCGGGGTGCTGCGCGTGGCGCGGCCGGGCGACGAGGCGGGGATCCTCGCGTGCATCCACGCGCTGGCGGCGTACGAGCGGGAGCCGGACGCGGTCCGGACGACCGAGGCGGACCTGGCGGACGCGCTCTTCGGCCCCGCGCCGGCGGTGTTCGCGCACGTCGTCGAGGTCGACGGTGCCGTCGTCGGCATCGCCGTGTGGTTCCGCAGCTTCAGCACCTGGACGGGCCGGCACGGCGTGTACCTGGAGGACCTGTTCGTGGACCCGGCGCACCGCGCCCGCGGCTACGGCCTCGCGCTGCTCCGCTCGCTCGCGGCGGTCGCGGTGGCCAACGGCTGGACGCGCGTCGACTGGGCGGTGCTGGACTGGAACGCGCCCTCGATCGCGTTCTACCGCGCGCTCGGGGCCGTGCCGATGGACGAGTGGACCGGGTACCGGCTCACGGGTGACGCGCTGCGCGCCGTGGGCACGGGCCCGACCGCCTGAGGGACGGTGTCAGGCGGTCGCGTCGAGCCGGGCGAGCTCGGCGGCCACGTCGTACGTCGGCTCCGGCCAGCCGAGGTGCAGGTCCGCCAGCGCGTCGTGCAGCAGCGCGCTGACGGCGAGCCGCGCGTACCACTTGCGGTCCGCGGGGACGACGTACCACGGTGCGACGTCCGTCGAGGTGCGGGCGAGCACGTCGGCGTACGCGGCCTCGTAGGCGGGGCGCTGCCGCCGCACGTCGACGTCGCGCGGGTCGTACTTCCAGTGCTTCTCGGGACGGGTGAGGCGCTCGCGCAGGCGGGCGTGCTGCTCGCCGGGGGAGACCCACAGGAGCACCTTGACGACGGTCGTGCCGCGTGCCACCACCTCCGCCTCGAACGCCGTGATCTCCGCGAGCCTGGCCTCGAGCGCCGCCGCGTCGAGCCCGCCCTCGACGCGCGGCACGAGGACGTCCTCGTAGTGCGAGCGGTCGAAGACGCCGATGCGTCCCGCGGCGGGCAGCGCCGCGCGGACGCGGGTGAGGAAGTGCTGCGCGCGCTCCTGCGGCGTCGGCACGCCGAACGCGCGCAGGGCGACGCCCTGCGGGTCGACCATGCCGAGCACGTGCCGGACGATGCCGCCCTTGCCCGCCGTGTCCAGCCCCTGCAGGACGAGCAGCACGGACCGGTCGCCGCCGGTGCGCCCGTGCGCGAACAACCGCTCCTGCAGCTCGGACAGCGCGGCACCCAGGCCGGCGAGGGCGGGCACCGCGTCGGCCTTGCGCCCGTCGAAGCCGGGGGTCGCGGACGCGTCGACGTCGGCGAGGGTGAGGCCCGGCCGTGCGCGCAGCAGCTCGCGGACCGGCGCGTCCCACGCCGCCGCCCTGCCCGTGGTGCTCATGGCCGGGCCGCGAAGCGCTCGAGCAGGTCCGCGTGCCCGCCGACGATGATGAGGTCGTTCGACGAGATGCGGGTCTCCGGCGTCGCGTAGAGGAATTCCACGCCGGGGCTCTTCACGCCGATGACCGTGACGCCGTAGCGCTCGCGGATCTTCGACTGCGCGAGCGTGAAGCCCTGCGTCTCCTTCGGCGGGCGCATCTTCACGACCGTGAAGCCGTCCTCGACCTCGATGTAGTCGAGCATGCGGCCGGAGACGAGGTGCGCGACGCGAGCCCCCGCGTCGGCCTCGGGCAGCACGACGTGGTGCGCGCCGATGCGCTGCAGGATGCGCGCGTGCTCGCTCGAGATCGCCTTCGCCCAGATCTGCGGGACGCCGATGTCCACGAGGTTGCCGGTGATGAGCACCGACGCCTCGAGGTAGGACCCGACGCCGACGACCGCGACGGGGAAGTCGCGCGCACCGAGCTGCTCGAGCGCCTCCGGGTTCGTCGCGTCCGCCTCGACCAGCGGGACGCGCCCCGCCCACTGCGCGACGAGCTCGGGCTTCTGCTCGACGGCGAGCACGTCCTGCCCGAGCCGGTCGAGCGTCGCCGCGATGGACGAGCCGAACCGGCCGAGGCCGATGACGAGGATGCCGGAGCCCTTCGGGGGGGTCCGGGGGGCGTCGCGCGGCTCGCCGCCGCCGGACCGCAGGCTGTCAGCCAATGATCGGCCTCTCTTCCGGGTACCGGACGACGCGACGACGGTTGCGCAGCGCGAGCGCCGCGGCGAGCGTGATCGTGCCGGTCCGGCCGATGAACATGAGAACGGCGAGCACGTACTTCGCCGGGTCGGGCAGGTCGGGCGTGATCCCCGTGGTCAGCCCGCACGTGGCGAACGCCGAGATCACCTCGAACAGGATGACGTCGAGCGTGAGGCCCGTCATCGCCAGCAGCAGCAGCGACGCGACGAGGACGAACGTCGTGGAGACGAACGCGACGGCGATCGCGACCTTGAGCGTGTCGGGGGAGATGCGCCGGCCGAACGCCTCGACGTCCCGGTCGCCGCGCGCCTCCGCGACGATCGCGAGCAGCATGACGCCGAGCGTCGTCACCTTGATGCCGCCCGCCGTGCCCGCGGACCCGCCGCCGACGAACATGAGCGCGTCGAGCAGCAGCCACGTGCCCTCGTGCATCTCGCCCACGTCGACGGTCGAGAACCCGCCGGAGCGCGGCATGATCCCGGCGAACAGCGACGCCAGCAGGGTGCCGGCCCAGTCGAGCGGCTGGAACGTGTCCGGGTTCGTCCACTCGAAGGCCGCGACGACGACCGACCCGAAGAGCAGCAGCGCGATGCTCATCGTGATCGTCATCTTGGTGTGCAGGCTCCACCGGCGCGGCTCGCGCAGGCGGTTGGCCACGTTGAGGATGACCGGGAACCCGAGCGAGCCGATGAAGACGCCGACGATGATCGGCAGCAGCATCCACCAGTCGGAGACGAACGGCTCCAGGCCCTCGGGGGTGGGGACGAAGCCGGCGTTGTTGAACGCGGAGACCGAGTAGAACACCGCGTGCCAGGCGGCCGTGCCCGCGTTCCCCTCGTGCAGCACCAGCCGCGGGAAGAGGACGAGCGCGATCGCCACCTCGAGGACCGTGGAGGTCACGATGACGGTCCGCACCAGGGACCCGACCTCGCCGAGGCGGGTGACCTTCGTCTCCGACGAGACGAGCAGCCGCTGCGTCAGGCCGATGCGCCGCGACACCGCCATGCCGAGCAGTGACGCCAGCGTCATGACGCCCAGGCCGCCGACCTTGATCGCGACGAGGATGACGACCAGCCCCCAGGCGGACCAGTACTCGCCGGTGGGGACCGTGACGAGACCCGTGACGGTCGTCGCGGACGTCGCGGTGAAGAACGCGTCGACGAAAGGTGCGCGCTGCCCGTGCGCGGTCGCCCACGGCGCCGACAGCAGCGCCGTGAAGACGACGACCACCAGCGCGAACACGGCGAGCGCCAGCCGTGCCGGCCCCTGGCGTGCCGCACGGTCCACGTACTCGCGGGCGCGCCACAGCAGGCCCGGTCCTGCCGCCATGCCGCCTCCCGCCGTGCCCCGACCCGTGACCCGCCGCCCCGACCCCGGTGCGCCCGACCTGCGGCGGTGGACCCGGACGACGGCCCCGGCTCGCGCCGGACAAGGGCCCATGCTGGCACGGCGCGCCGACAGCCGGGCGCCGACGCGGCGCGTCGGCCGCGGTGGTCGGCTGCGTCGGTCGCAGTGGTGCGCTGCGTCGGCCGACCGCCGGACCCGCCGGTCCGGTCGACACGGCCCGCGCGGCGGTGGGACGGTGAGCCCATGACGGCGACGGCCACCGACGCGGCCCCCCACGGTGCTGCGGCCGCGCCCGTGCGCGTCGTCTGGTCCACCGAGATGCTCGGCTACGACTTCGGCGTCGGCCACCCCATGACGTCCGACCGGATCGACCTGACGATCGCGCTGGCCGCCGGCCTCGGGCTGCTCGCGGCACCGGGCGTCGAGGTGGTCGCCGCGGAGCCCGCGAGCGACGCCCTGCTGACGACCGTCCACGACCCCGCGTACGTCGCGGCCGTGCACGCCGCCGCAGAGCGGGGCGTCCCCGACCCGGCCCGCGGGCTCGGGACGCGCGACGACCCGCTGTTCCCGCAGATGCACGAGGCGGCGGCCCGCGTCGTCGCCGGCTCCGTGGACGCGGCGCTCGCGGTCTGGGAGGGCAGTGCGCCGCACGCGGTCAACGTCGGCGGCGGGCTGCACCACGCCATGCCGGGCGGTGCGTCGGGCTTCTGCGTGTACAACGACGCGGCGGTCGCGATCCGGGCGCTGCTCGCCGCGGGCGTGCCGCGCGTGGCCTACGTCGACGTCGACGCGCACCACGGCGACGGCGTCCAGGCCGTCTTCTGGGACGACCCGCGGGTGCTCACCGTGTCGCTGCACGAGACCGGTGCGGCGCTGTTCCCCGGCACCGGCCACCCGGGGGAGACGGGCGGCCCGGGCGCGGACGGCACGGCCGTCAACGTCGCGCTGCCCTCCCGCACGGGCGACGCCGGCTGGCTGCGCGCGTTCGACGCGGTGGTGCCCGCGGTGCTGCGGGCGTTCGCGCCGGCGGTGCTCGTCACGCAGCACGGCTGCGACACGCACCGGCTGGACCCGCTCGCGTCGCTGCGCGTGAGCGTGAACGGGCAGCGGCTGGCGGCGGAGCGCCTGCACGCCCTCGCGCACGAGGTGAGCGACGGCCGCTGGCTCGCGCTGGGCGGCGGCGGGTACGCGGTGCTGGACGTCGTGCCGCGTGCGTGGGCGCACCTCATCGGCATCGCGACGCACCGGCCCGTCGACCCGGCGACGCCCGTGCCGGCCGAGTGGCTGGACGCGGTGCGGCAGCGCTACGGGCGCGAGGCGGTCGCGGTGATGACGGACGGCGGCGTCGCGGAGGCGCGGCCGTGGTCGGCCGGCTACGACCCCGGGGACGACCTCGACCGGGCGGTGCGGGCCACGCGCGCGGCCGTCTTCCCGTCCCTCGGCCTCGACCCCGAGCTGGACTGAGGACCGCGCCGCCGGGCGGGCCCGGCGCCGCTCGCGGGCGCCGACGTGCCCCCCGCAGACCCGTCCGGGTGACCGCGCGCCCGTGCGGGCCGTCCCGGCTTCCCCACCCGTCACACGCGCCACTACTGTGATCGTCGAGCACCCCGCCGGTGGGTGGCACGCCGCCGGCGCTGGACCGGCCGTCGGGAGGTCGGACGATGGACGAGCCGGGGCGCGACCCGCAGGGACGGGTGCGGTTCCTCACCGTGAACGAGGTCGCGGACCTCATGCGCGTGTCCCGGATGACGGTGTACCGCCTGGTGCACTCGGGCGAGCTGCCCGCCGTCCGCGTCGGCCGTTCGTTCCGCGTCCCGCAGGACGCCCTCGACGCGTACCTGCGCTCGTCGACGACGGTCGACCTCGGCGACGCCGGGGAGCACCGCCGCACGTCCTGAGCACGGCGGACCGGGCCCGGCGGCGGTCGCGCGGGACCGGTTAGCGGGCGCGCGGCACCATCCCGTAAGGTGGGCCCCCGGACTTCTGCGTGCGTGGACCGGTCGGTCGGCTCGAACCCCGCATCGCCCCGCGCGTCGGCCGACCACCTTCGCGGACCTCACGGGCCGCGACCGGACACGAGTGAGGCATTCATGGGCTCCGTCATCAAGAAGCGCCGCAAGCGCATGGCGAAGAAGAAGCACCGCAAGCTGCTCCGCAAGACGCGTCACCAGCGCCGCAACAAGAAGTGAGCTGAGCGCACCCGCGCAGCGCAGCGCACCCCGGGCCCGGTCCTCCGACCGGGCCCGACGTGCGTCCGGGGCCGGAACGCCTCCGGAACGCCGCCGAGACGTCTCTACATCGATGTACTGTGGGCCTCGTCGAAGGAGGCCCCGATGACACCGCCGTCGTCCCCGCCCGTCGCCGCGACCCCACCGGTCGACGGCCCCTGCACGCCCCGCGCCCGCCACGGCGCGCTGCGTCCGCTGCCGTTCGACGCGGTGCGCCTGTCGCCCGACGGCATGCTCGGCGCGTGGCAGGGCCGCAACCGCGCGCAGGTGCTCCCGCACGTGCTCGAGCGGCTGGAGACGTCGGGCGTGCTCGACAACCTGCGCGTCGCGGCCGGGCGCGCCGAGGGGCAGTTCCGCGGGTTCAACTTCGCGGACTCCGACCTGCACAAGACGCTCGAGGCCCTGGCGTGGGAGGCCGGCCGCGTCCCGGACGACCAGCCGTGGGAGGCGTTCGTCGGCGCGGCCGTCGACCTGCTCGCCGCCGCGCAGCGCGACGACGGGTACCTGTACTCGCACGTGCAGCTGACCGCGCCCGGCGAGGAGCTCACCCACCTGCGCTGGAGCCACGAGCTGTACGTGCTCGGGCACCTGCTGCAGGCCGCCGTGGCCCGCGCCCGCACCACCGGGCGCACCGACCTGCTCGACGTCGCGACCCGGTTCGCCGACCTCGTCGACACGCGCCTCGGGCCGGACGGCGCCGAGGGGTACGACGGCCACCCGGAGGTCGAGACGGCGCTCGTCGAGCTGTACCGGCTCACGGGCGAGCGGCGCTGGCTCGACCTCGCGCGGCGGCAGGTCGACCTGCGCGGGCGCGGCCTGCTCGGGTCCGGGCCGTTCCCGCCGGCGTACCACCAGGACCACGTGCCGGTGCGCGAGGCGACGGAGGTGACCGGCCACGCGGTGCGCCAGCTGTACCTGCTCGCCGGCGTCGCCGACGTGGCGGCCGAGACCGGGGAGCAGGCCCTGCTCGACGCGCTCGTGCGGCTGTGGGAGTCGGCCGAGGGGACGCGCACGTACGTCACGGGCGGGCTCGGCGCGCGGCACAAGGACGAGTCGTTCGGCGACGCGCACGAGCTGCCGCCCGACCGTGCGTACGCGGAGACGTGCGCCGCGATCGCGCTCGTGCACTGGGCGTGGCGCATGCTGCTGCTCACGGGCGAGCCCCGGTACGCCGACGCGATGGAGCGCACGCTCGTCAACGCGGTCCCGGCGGCGGTGGGTCTCGACGGCCGCTCCTTCACCTACTCGAACCCGCTCCAGCTGCGCACGGGCCACGACGGCGCCGACGAGCAGCACCCGAGCGGCCGCCTCGACTGGTTCGCGTGCGCCTGCTGCCCGCCGAACCTGGCCCGCCTGGCGGCGTCGCTGCACGCGTACGTCGCGACGGTCACCGACGACGCCGTGCAGCTCCACCTGTACGCGGCCGGCGAGGTGCGGGTCCCGGACGACGGCACGGTCCTGCGCGTGCGCACCGACTACCCGTGGGACGGCCGCGTCGAGGTGGCGGCGGACCCCGACGGCACGCCGCTCGTGCGCGACCTCGTCCTGCGGGTGCCCGCGTGGGCGGACCCGGCCGCCGCGACGCTCACGGTCGACGGCGCGCCCGTGCGGCTCGACGTGCGCGGCGGCCGCGTGACCGTGCCGGCGTCGCCCGGCGCGCCCGTGCGCACGGTCGTCCTCGACCTGCCGATGCCCGTGGTCGCGCTGACCCCGCACCCGCACGCCGACGCGGTGCGAGGGTGCGTCGCGCTGCGCCGCGGCCCCGTGGTCTGGGCGCTCGAGCAGGCCGACCTGCCCGACGGCGTCGTGCTCGAGGACGTCGCCGTCGTGGCCGGTGCGCAGCCGCTCGACGGCCCGCCGGCGCCCGCGCTGGGCGTGCCGGTCGGCGTCCGGGTCGCCGGCGTGCACCGCCCGGCCGCCGACGCACCGCCGTGGCGGGCGTCGGGCACCGTCCCGCTGCCGCCCGACGTCGCCGGCGGCACACCGCTCGAGCTGCGCCTGGTGCCGTACCACGCGTGGGGCAACCGTGGCCCGGGGGCGATGCGGGTGTGGCTGCCGGTGGCGGCGGCCGGGGCGGGCACGCCGGACGACCACGCGGACGACCACCCGGACGCCGGCGCGGACGACCACGGGCCGTCCGCGCACGACGCCGGCACCGCGCCTCTGCCACGCTGTGGCCCGGACGGGACGGCCGTCCGGTGACGGTCGCTCCCGGCGCACCGGCGGCGAGGACGGGAACGGGGACGGGGACGATGAACGGTCGACGGACGGCCACGGTGACGATGCACGACGTCGCCGCGCGGGCCGGGGTGTCCATCAAGACGGTCTCCAACGTCGTCAACGGCTACCCGTACATCCGCCCGACGACGCGCGAGAAGGTCGAGACGGCCATCGCCGAGCTCGGCTACCACGTCAACGTCTCGGCCCGGAACCTGCGCCGCGGCCGCACGGGCCTCATCGGCCTGGCCGTGCCGGAGCTCTCCCTCCCGTACTTCGCCGAGCTCGCCGACTCCGTCATCCGCGCGGCCGAGGAGCGGGGCGTCACGGTGCTCATCGAGCAGACCGGCGCGGTGCGCGAGCGCGAGCTCGAGGTGCTCACCGGGCAGCGCCGGCAGTTCACCGACGGCCTCATCTACTCGCCGCTGGCGCTGGGCCCCGACGACGTGGGCGAGCTCGCGGCGGTCGGCTACCCGATGGTGCTGCTCGGCGAGCGCATCTTCGGCGGTCCCGCGGACCACGTCACCATGAGCAACGTCGAGGCCGCCCGCGCCGCGACGCAGCACCTGCTGGACCTGGGCCGCCGGCGCATCGCCGTCGTCGGCGCGCACGCGGGGGAGACGGTCGGGTCCGCGGCCCTGCGCCTGCAGGGGTACCGCGAGGCCCTCGAGGCGAACGACGTGCCGTTCGACCCCGCCCTCGTCGGCGAGGCGGGCCTGTGGCACCGCGCGACCGGCGCCGAGACGATGACGCGCCTGCTCGACGCGGACCTCGGCATCGACGCCGTCTTCGGGCTCAACGACGCCCTCGCGCTGGGCGCGCTGCACGCGCTGCACGCGCGGCGCGTCGACGTGCCGGGCGAGGTCGCCGTCATCGGCTTCGACGACATCGAGGAGACGGCGTACTCGTCGCCCACGCTGTCGACGGTGCACCCGGGCCGCGAGGAGATCGCGACGACGGCCGTCGACCTGCTGCTCGCACGCATCGACGAGCCGGCCGCCGACCGGCCGTTCCAGCAGGTCGTCGCGGAGTTCTCGGTGGTGCCGCGCGAGTCGACGCTCGGCGACCGCGCGCCGGTCGACCCGACGCCCGGCGAGCGCACCGCGCACGCGGGCTGACCCGCCGCCGCGCGGCCGCCGGACGCGCCGACGC
>NZ_JBFTEP010000121.1:0-10867 GCF_047229365.1 Cellulomonas pasadenensis
CCTCCTCGGCGGCGAGCGTGACGCCGCGCAGCACCTCCATCGCGTACGGGCTGTCCAGCACGTCGACGAGGAACTCGCCCGTGCGGCGGCCGCCCGCGCGGCGAGCACCGCGGGGGACAGCACCGCCACGGCGGCGACGGCCCCGGCGACGGCGACGGTCCCGGTCGCGCCGGGCAGCGCCACGAGCACCACGGCGACCGCCACGGCGGCGGTCACGACCACGAGCGGCACCGTCTCGACGAGCGCCCGCACGACGACCGACGCCAGCGAGGCGCCGCGTGCCCGCTCCGCCGCGAGGAGCGCGCGGCGCCGCCCGGCGAGCAGGCCGCCGGCGAGCACGAGGCACAGGGCCGCCGTCGCGGCGATACCGATGATCGTGAGGGACGCCTGCGCGCGCGCGGCGACGAGGCGGTCCTCGAAGGCGTCGAGCACGGCGGGCAGGTCGGTGCTGACGCGGCCGGACGTCGCGGACACGTGCTGGACCGTGCGGCGCAGCGCGCGCAGGTCGTCGAGCGTGGTGCGCGTCGTGTCGACGGTCGCCCGCACCGTCGTCTGCAGCGACTGCGGCGTGACGACGCTCGCGAGGTCCTCGAGCACGCCGACGGGCACGTACAGCCCCGCCAGCGTGTCGACGTCCGACGCGGCGGTCACGGGCACGACGTCGACCAGCTCGGGCAGGTCGCGCCACGCCGTGTGGCCGGGGTCGAGCGGCTCGTACAGGCCGGTGACGACCAGGAGGGACTCGACCCCGCGGGCGGTGCGCCCGCGCTCGACGACGAACGGCCCGTCGTCGACCGTGACGCCGAGCGTCCGCGCCGCGGCGGCGCTCATGCCGACCTCGACGCGGCCGGGCAGCTCGGGCCGCTCCGGCCCGGCCTGCAGCTCCGCGGGGACCGGGGCCGGCGCGGTGCCGGCGACCCAGCGCACGAGCCCGTCGGCGCGGTCCGTGTCCTCCAGCGGCACCACGACGGCCAGGCGCGTGAAGAACCGGTCGCCGCCGGGGGCGTCCGCGAGGAACGTCGACGTCCGCGCCGACGCGCTCCGCGGCCCGAGCCCCGTGGGGAACTCCGCGGCGAGCCAGCCCGCCGTCGCGGCCGCGGGCCCCAGCACGTCGCCGACCACCGAGCCGCCGGGGTCGGCCACGAGGTCGGCGGCCGTGCCGGCGCGCTCGACGGCCGCGCGCGCGGCGGTGTCGGCGGCACGGTCGACGAGCCGCGGCAGCGCGAGGGCCAGGAGGAGCGCCGCGAGGAGGAGCAGCGTGGTGCCGGCCAGCAGGCCGGCGTCCTGCGCGGCGCGCCGCCGTGCGACGAGCAGGGCGCCGGCCGTCGTGGCGCGCAGGCGCGTCGCCGAGGTCGTCATCGGTCGTCCCCCAGTCGCAGGAGCGCGCCGGTGGTGCGGCGCACGAGCGACGTCCCCACGACGGCGACGGTGGCGCACGCGCCGAGCGCGAGCGCCCCGACGAGGCCGGTCTGCGGCAGCCAGTCCCACACCACGCGTGCGGGCGGCGACGGGCTGCGCCCGTCGGGGGACGTCGTCAGGACCGGCCCGACGACGTGGCCGAGCAGCACGCCCACGGCGACGCCGGCGGCGGTGCCGAGCGCGACCAGGAGGGCGTTCTCCAGCACGAGCGCGCGGACGAGGTCCCGCCGGTCCGCGCCGAGCGCCTGCAGGCGGGCCAGCTCCAGGCGGCGCCCGCGCACCGCCACGCCGGCGCTCGCGCCGATGCCGACCACGACGAGCAGCCCCGCGGCGAGCGTCACGAGCCCGAGGGCCACGGGCACGGCGACGCGCAGCGGGCCGCGCGTCGCGTCCGCGGCCGCGTCGGCGCGGACGGTCACGTCGCCCGCCCCGACGGCCGCGAGGTCGTGGCCGACCGCACGCGCGGCGTCGTCGCCGGCGGGGACCGTGACCCACCACCCGTCGACCTGCTGCGCGATGCTGCCCGCGTCGGCCAGCGCCCGGCCGAGCGCCCGCGTGTCGACCAGCAGGTCGGGCCCGCGCGCCGCGCCCGGCAGGTGCGGGGCGACGCGCGCGACCCGCGCCCGGACGCGCGTCTCGCCGACGGTCACCACCACGACGTCGCCGGTGCCGAGCGCGAGGTCGGCGGCGACGGGGGCGGCGAGGACGACCGGGACGCCGCCCTCGTCCGGCGTCCACGCCGTCGCGCGCAGGGTGCCGCCCGCCCCGGCCCACGTGTCCGTGAGCTCGACCCACCCGCCGATCGTCGTGGCGTCGGTGCCCGCCGGGCGCAGCCGCACCGGCTTCTCGCCGAGGGCCGTCGTGGCGCTCCCGCCCCAGCGCACCGACCCGATCGCGACGGGGGTGGACGGCGCCGTGCCGGCCTCCCACCACTCGGCGCCCTCCGCACGGTCCACCACGCGGACCCCGCTCAGGTCCAGCTGCAGCTGGTCGGCGCCGAAGCCCTCCTCGAGCGCGGGTGCGGCCTCGTCGACCACGACGTGCGCCGTGACGCCCACCAGCTCGACGGGCAGGGCGAGCGTCGGCACACCCGTCGCCAGCTCCAGCGGCTCGTGCAGGCTCGGCAGCGTGCCGTGCGTCCAGGCGTGCACGCCGCGGGCGTCCCGCAGCAGGAAGGACAGGTTCACCTGCCCGACCGAGGGCTGCGTCGCGGTGGGGGTCACGTCGAGCACGAGCCACCGCGGGTCGCCGGGCAGCGGGACCGCCGCGGTCCGCTGAGGGTCCTCCTCCGCCGCCTGGTCGTCCGGCGGCGCAGGTGCCAGGTCGGCGAGCACCGCGGCCCACCCGGCGTCCGTGCGGCCGCGCAGCACGTCGGGACGCGAGGTGTCGACGGCGAGGAGCCGGGCGGCCCGCCCGGAGGCGGTCGCGGTGCTGTCGGTCCCGAGGGCGGCACCGAGCGTGACCGCGCGGTCCAGGACCGGGACGGCGACCGCGCCCGGGTGCGCCGCGAGCACCTCGTCGACCGCGCGCGAGCTCGCGACGCCGTCGCCCTCGAGGTCGTCGACCCGCACGTCGGTGCCGACCGCCAGCTCGACCTGCTCCACCTGGGACGTGCGCCACGTCGCCTGGAAGGACTGCGCGAACGTGGCGCACGCGACCGCGACCGCGAGCACGAGCACGGCGCCCGACGCCGACGCCGGGCGGCGCGCGACCTGCCACGCGGCCACGGGGCCCACGAGCGCGCTGCTGCGCCGGGCCAGGGCGTCGGCCGCGGCGCCCACCGGACGGACCAGCCGGAGGGCGAGCACGGCGCCGCCGACGGCGACGAGCGCCGGCGCCACGGCGAGCACCGGGTCGACGCGGGGCGCGCCGCCCGGCAGGGGCCCGCCGTAGCCGAGGAGCTGCCACGCCGCGAGGCCCGCGACGGCCACGAGCGCCAGGTCGGCGCCCGCACGCGCCAGCCGGACCCGCCCCGCGCGGGCCGACGCCGCCGAGCGCCACTGCGGCAGGACCACCGCGACCGCGAGGACCGCGGCGACGACCGCGCAGGTCAGGACGCCGGCGAGCGGCGGCACGCCCGGCACGCGGAACCCCGCCGAGCCGAGCAGCCCGCCCGAGACGAGCGCGCCGTAGGCGCCCAGCGCCAGCCAGGGCGCGACGAGCGTCGCCGCGGCCGCGAGGACCGCCGCCTCGAGGACGGCCAGCGAGCGGAGCTGGCGCGGCGAGGCGCCGCGCGAGACGAGCAGGCTGCTCTCCGTGGCGCGGCGCTCGCCGAGCAGGCCGGCCGCGAGCAGCATGACCGTCGTCGCCAGGACGCCCAGGAGCAGGCCGACGACGACGACCGCGACCCGCGTCACCGCGAGCTCGCGCCACGTCGCGTCGATCGTGCGGTGCACGGACGTGCTGACCCGCGCGTTGGCGGGCGTGCCGTCCAGCGCCGACGTCACGGCGAGCTGCGCGTCGTCGACGGCCGTGCGGAGGGCGGCCACGGCACCGCGCGGCGCGCCCGCGAGCCGCGGGACCACGGTCGTGTGCACGGTCTCGACCGCGTCCGTGGCGGTCAGGGCGCCGGGCGCGACGACCATCGGGCCCCACGCGTCGGTCGTGACCATGCCGCCACCGCCGGGGACGGGGTGCCGCGGGTCGTGCGCGGCGCCCCCCAGCCGGTCGCGGTCCCACGTGCCGAGCGGCCCGCCGAGCTCGAGCAGGCCGGTCACGACCCACGCGTCAGGCCCCTCGCGCGGTCCGGCGCCCACCTCCACCACGGAGCCGACCTGCCAGCCGTACCGCTCCGCCGCGACGGCCGGCACGGCGACGAGCAGCCGCCCCGCGTCGTCGCGCGCGCGGTCGGGGAGCGCGCCGGCGACGAGCTCGGCGTGCCGGGCCACGGCCGGGTAGTCGGCCGCGTAGGCGAGCGGCGCCGTGCGGCCGTCGCTCGCCAGACCGGGCAGCCAGTGCAGCCCGCCGGTGAGCCAGACCTCCTCGTCGGCGTCGAGCCGCCCCAGCACGTCCCGCAGCGTCCCGCTCGTCGTCGCGACGACGGTGGTCACGTCGCCGCCGTTGACGCGCGCGACCAGGTCGATCTGCACGTCCTCGGCGTCCGCGCGGTGCAGGGCCTCGTCGAGCGCGTCGTGCGCCGTTCCGTCGAGCAGCAGCGCGAACGTGCCGAGCAGGGTCGTGGCGACGAGCGCGACGAGCGCGACCGTCGCGACGACCGCCGCCTGGTCCCGCAGCCGGCCGGCCGGCACGCGCAGCCGCCACCCCACGTGGTTCCCCCCTCGCGTCGGCCCGGGACCTCGTCGCGCCGGGCGTGGTGCGCGCCCACGCTAGGGGTCGCGCGCGGGGCCGGGGACGCGCTGCCGGTCACGGTCCGGACACGACCGAAAGGTTGGGGTGCGGGGACGGAAAGTTTCCGCCGGGGACGACGACGGCCCGCCCGGTCGCGCCGGGCGGGCCGTCGTGGGGTGCGCGTCAGGCCTGCGGCGGCCGCGTCATCGACAGCACGTCGAGGGCCGCGTCGAGCTGCTCGAGCGTGAGGTCGCCGCGCTCCACGTGCCCGAGGTCGATGGTCGCCTGGCGGATCGTCACACCGGTCTTCACGGCGTGCTTGGCGATCGCCGCGGCGGCCTCGTAGCCGATCACGCGGTTGAGGGGCGTGACGATCGACGGCGAGGACTCGGCGAGCGCGCGGGCACGCTCGACGTTGGGCGTCAGGCCCGCGACCGTGCGGTCGGCGAGCACCCGCGAGGCGTTGGCGAGCAGCCGCACCGACTCGAGCACCGCCGACGCGATGACCGGGATCTGCACGTTGAGCTCGAAGGAACCGCTCGCCCCCGCCCACGCGACCGTCGCGTCGTTGCCCACGACGCGCGAGCAGACCATGAGCACCGCCTCGGGCACCACGGGGTTCACCTTGCCCGGCATGATCGAGGAGCCCGGCTGCAGGTCGGGGATCGCCAGCTCGCCGAGGCCGGTGTTCGGGCCGGAGCCCATCCAGCGCAGGTCGTTGCAGATCTTCGTCAGGCTGACCGCGATGGTGCGCAGCGCGCCCGACAGCTCGACGAGGCCGTCGCGCGAGCTCTGCGCCTCGAAGTGGTCGCGCGCCTCGGTGAGCGGCAGGCCGGTGTCCTCGACGAGCAGCGCGATGACCCGCTGCGGGAAGCCGGCGGGCGTGTTGATGCCGGTGCCGACGGCCGTCCCGCCCAGCGGCACCTCGGCCGCGCGGGGGAGGGCCGCCTGCAGGCGCTCGACGCCGTACCGCACGGCCGCCGCGTAGCCGCCGAACTCCTGGCCGAGCGTCACGGGGGTCGCGTCCATGAGGTGCGTGCGGCCGGCCTTGACGACCTCGGCCCACGCGGTCGCCTTCTCCTCCAGCGCGCCGGCGAGGTGCTCGAGCGCGGGCACGAGGTCGCGCACGACGCCCGCGGTCGCGGCCACGTGCACCGACGTCGGGAACACGTCGTTCGACGACTGCGACGCGTTGACGTGGTCGTTCGGGTGCACGTCGCGGCCCAGCAGCCGCGTCGCCAGCGTCGCGAGCACCTCGTTGGTGTTCATGTTCGAGCTCGTCCCGGAGCCCGTCTGGTAGACGTCCACGGGGAAGTGCGCGTCGTGCACGCCGCTCGCGACCTCGTCCGCGGCGGCGACGATCGCGTCCGCGACGTCCTGGGGCAGGACGCCGAGCTCCGCGTTGGCGCGGGCCGCGGCCTTCTTCACGCGCGCGAGCGCCTCGACGTGCCCCCGCTCGAGCGTGCTGCCGGAGATGGGGAAGTTCTCGACCGCGCGCTGCGTCTGCGCGCGGTACAGCGCGTGAGCGGGCACGCGGACCTCGCCCATCGTGTCGTGCTCGACGCGGAACGCGGGCTCGGCGGGCGTGGCGGGCGGGGTGGCGGCGGCCTCCGGGCCAGCCGCGACGTCGGGACCGGTGGGAGAAGTCATGCGCAGCATCCTCCCACTGGTGGACGCGCGTTCCGCTCCGGTGGCGGGACCGGCCGACTGGTAGTCGGATGGGGTCCACCCCGACCCCCGGGAGAGAGGCAGGGACGGTGCGACGACGAGCAGCGTTGCTCGCCACGGCGGCCCTCGTGGCTCCGCTGGCGGCGTGCGCGACGGCCGAGGCAGGACCGCCGACGCTCACCTGGTACATCAACCCGGACTCCGGCGGGCAGTCCCGCATCGCGGAGCAGTGCACGGAGGAGTCCGGCGGCGCCTACGCGATCGAGACGGCGCTCCTGCCGCGCGACGCCCCCGGGCAGCGCGAGCAGCTCATCCGCCGGCTCGCGGCCAACGACGCGTCCATCGACATCATGTCGCTCGACCCGCCGTACATCCCGGAGTTCGCCAACGCGGGGTTCCTCGCGCCCATCCCCGACGACGTCGCCGAGGCCGTCACGCAGGACGTCGCCGAGGGTGCCGTCGCCGGTGCGACGTTCCGCGACGAGCTCGTCACCGTCCCGTTCTGGGCCAACACGCAGCTGCTCTGGTACCGCACGTCGGTGGCGGAGGCGGCGGGGCTCGACATGACGCAGCCCGTCACGTGGGACGAGATCGTCCAGGCGGCCGCGGACCAGGGCAAGACCGTCGCGGTCCAGGGCGTGCGCGCCGAGTCGCTCACCGTGTGGGTGAACGCGCTGGTCGAGTCCGCCGGCGGGCACGTGCTCGGCGACCCGGAGGCGGAGGAGGGCGCGGACATCGCCCCGTCCCTCGACACCGACGCCGGACGCCGGGCGGCCGAGGTCATCGCGACGCTCGCCGACGCGGGCGTCGGCGGCCCGCAGCTCGCGAACGCCAACGAGGACATCAACGCGAGCATGTTCGAGGACGACGAGCAGGCCGGCTTCATGGTCAACTGGCCGTTCGTCTGGCCGCGCGCCAACGGCGCGGTCGAGTCCGGGTCGCTCGACCCGTCCGTCGTCGAGGACTACGGGTGGGCGCTGTACCCGCAGGTGGACGAGGGGCAGGAGTCCCGCCCGCCCTACGGCGGCATCAACCTCGGCGTCGGCGCCTTCAGCGAGCACGTCGACCTCGCGTTCGAGGCCGTGCAGTGCATCGTCGACCCGGCGAGGCAGGCGGAGTACTTCGTGTCCGACGGCAACCCGCCGTCCAGCCTGGTCGCCTTCGACGACCCGGAGGTCCAGGAGGCCTTCCCCATGGCGGACGTCATCCGCGATTCGCTGCAGAACGCGGCGCCCCGCCCCCAGACGCAGTTCTACAACGAGGTCTCCACCAGCCTGCAGCGCACGTGGCACGCGCCGGGGTCCGTCAGCCCCGACACGAGCCCGCGCGAGGCCGACGAGCTGATCGAGGCCGTGCTGAGCGGGGAGGCACTCCTGTGAGCTCCGTGGCCGGGGCGCCCCCCGCCCTCGCGAAGGACGACCGCCCGCGCGGTCGCAGCGCCCGCAGCGGGGCGCCGCGCCGCTCCGACCGCGCCCGGCAGGAGGCCCGGCTGGGCATGCTGCTGTGCGCGCCGGCGGTGCTCGTGCTCGTCGCGGTGGTCGGCTACCCCATCCTCCAGGCGGTGTGGGACTCGCTGTTCGACTACCGCCTCACCAACCCGGACGCGCGCGCGTTCGCGGGCCTGCAGAACTACCTGCTGGTCCTCACCGACACCATCTGGTGGCAGGCGCTCGGCGTCACGGTGCTCATCACGGTGATCACGGTGGCGATCGAGCTGGTCCTCGGCTTCGGCCTGGCGCTCGTGATGAACCACGCGCTCACCACGCTGCGGCCGGCGCTGCGCACGGCGATCCTCATCCCGTACGCGATCATCACGGTCGTCTCCGCGTTCGCGTTCCTCTACATGTTCGACCTGACGAGCGGGTTCGTGAACAGCTGGCTGCCGTTCGTCGCGGACAGCAAGGACTGGTTCGCGACGTTCGGCTCCGCGGTGAGCGTCATCATCCTGTCCGAGGTCTGGAAGACCACGCCGTTCATCTCGCTGCTGCTGCTGTCGGGCCTCGCGCAGGTGCCGGGCGAGCTGGCCGAGGCGGCGAAGGTCGACGGCGCGACCGCGTGGCAGCGGCTGTGGCGGGTGACGATCCCGAACATGAAGGCCGCGATCATGGTCGCGCTGCTGTTCCGGACGCTCGACGCGTTCCGCATCTTCGACAACATCTTCATCATGACGAACGGTGCGGCGGGCACCGAGTCGGTCGCGTTCCTCGCGTACCGGCAGACGATCCAGCGGCTCGAGATCGGCGTCGGCTCCGCCGTGTCGGTCCTGCTGACGATCCTCGTCGCGCTGATCGCCCTGCTGTTCGTCAAGGGGTTCAAGGTGAACCTCGCCGCGTCGACGAGGGGTGGCCGATGAGCACCGCGCGCACGAAGGTCTGGTGGTGGGTCGGCGGCCTGCTGATCATCCTGTACTGCCTGTTCCCGGTCGCCTGGATCATCTCGCTGAGCCTCAAGGCGCCGTCCGACCTCGACGACGGGTCCTTCCTGCCGTCGGCCGTGACGTGGCAGAACTACCAGCTGATCCTCACGGGCTCCGCGTCGGACCTGTTCCTGCCGGCGCTGCGCAACTCCGTGGGCATCTGCCTCATCGCGACGTTCATCGCCGTCGTGCTGGCGGCGCTCACCGCGTACGCCATCGCGCGGCTCGACTTCCCGGGCAAGGCGTTCGTGCTCGGGCTGTCGCTGGCCGTGTCGATGTTCCCCGTCATCTCGATCGTCACGCCGCTGTTCAACATCTGGCGCTCGATCGGGCTGTACGACACGTGGGCGGGGCTCGTCATCCCGTACCTGTCGATCACGCTGCCGCTGTCGATCTGGACCCTCACGGCGTTCTTCCGCGAGATCCCGTGGGAGATGGAGCAGGCGGCGCAGGTCGACGGCGCGACGACGTGGCAGGCGTTCCGCAAGGTGATCGTGCCGCTGGCCGGCCCGGGCGTGGCGACCACGGCGATCATCGCGTTCTTCCTCGCCTGGAACGACTTCGTCTACGGCATCTCGCTCACGTCCACCGAGGCCGCGCGGCCCGTGCCCGCGGCGCTCGCGTTCTTCACGGGCGCCTCGCAGTTCGAGGAGCCCACCGGCGCGACGTCCGCCGCCGCCGTCATCGTCACCATCCCCGTCGTCGTGCTCGTGCTGCTGTTCCAGCGGCAGATCGTCGCCGGCCTGACCCAGGGCGCGGTCAAGGGCTGACGCCCGCCGCCCGGACCGAGAGGAGTGCGCAGATGGCCGCGATCACGCTGAGCCACGTGGTGAAGAAGTACGGCGACGGGTACCCCGCCGTGAACGATGTCAGCCTGGACATCAAGGACGGGGAGTTCGTCATCCTCGTCGGGCCGTCCGGCTGCGGGAAGTCGACGCTGCTGCGGATGGTCGTCGGCCTGGAGGACATCTCCGACGGGGAGATCGTCATCGACGGTGACGTCGTCAACGACAAGGCGCCGCGCGACCGCAAGCTCGCGATGGTGTTCCAGAACTACGCGCTGTACCCGCACCTGACGGTGTACGAGAACATCGCCTTCCCGCTGCGGCTGGAGAAGGGCAGGTACTCCGAGGACGAGATCCGCACGCGCGTGCAGAAGGCGGCGGACACGCTCGAGCTCAACGAGCACCTCGAGCGCAAGCCGGCCAACCTGTCCGGCGGGCAGCGCCAGCGCGTCGCGATGGGACGCGCGATCGTCCGCGACGCCCGCGCGTTCCTGTTCGACGAGCCGCTGTCCAACCTCGACGCGAAGCTGCGCGGGCAGATGCGCACCGAGATCTCCCGCATGCAGCGCCGGCTCGGCACGACGACCATCTACGTCACGCACGACCAGACGGAGGCGCTGACGCTGGGCGACCGCGTCGCCGTCCTCAAGAAGGGCGTGCTGCAGCAGGCCGCGAGCCCGCGGGCCCTGTACGAGCAGCCCGTCAACCTGTTCGTCGCCGGCTTCATCGGCTCCCCGCCGATGAACTTCCTGCCCGGCCAGGTCGAGGGCGACGTGCTGCGGATGCCCCTCGCGGACGTCCCGCTGTCGGACGCGCTGCGCCGGCGCATCGGCGACCGGCAGCTCGTCATCGTCGGCCTGCGGCCCGAGCACCTCGAGGACGTCGACACGCTCGACGAGGCCACCGTCGCCAAGGGCGTCACGTTCGAGGCCGACGTCGACGTCGTGGAGTGGCTCGGCGCGGAGCTCTACGCGTACGTGCCGTTCGAGACGCGCGAGGAGGTCCGCGGCACGCTCGAGGAGCTCGACCGGGACCTCGACGGCGAGGGCATGCGCACGCAGCTCGTCGCGGCACTGGGCGCCGAGAGCCACGTGCGCGACGGTGACGTCGCCGAGCTCTGGTTCGACCCGGCGCGGCTGATGGTGTTCGACCCCGAGACGGGGGAGAACCTCACCTACGACGAGGAGGCCGCGCGCGCCGCGGACGCCGAGAGCGAGTCGGAGCGGGCGCGCGCGCTCGAGCGGGCGCAGCGGCGCGACGCGCGGCGCGCCGAGCGGAGCACGCCCAGTCT
>NZ_JBFTEP010000122.1:0-10850 GCF_047229365.1 Cellulomonas pasadenensis
TATAAGAGCCCGGCGCCGGCCCGGCCCCCCCCGCGCCGTCCGCACGCACCGGCCCGTCGGCGTCCGCCACGCGCACGCCGACGGACGACGAGGACGAGGACGCGGACGACGCGGCGGCGCTGCCCGTCCGGGTGCAGGTGCTCGACGTCGCACCGCCCGTGCTGCGCCCCGGCGAGGACCTCAGCGTGCGCGTGCTGCTGACCAACACCGGCGAGGACGAGATCGAGGCACCCCGCGCGTACGTGCGCATCGAGCGCATCCGCCCGGGCACGCGCGCCGACCTGGCCACGTGGCTCGACCAGCCCGCGGCCGCGGGCGGCGGCGGGCGCCCACACCTCGGGGACGTACGTCATGTCACTCCTCGTCGTGCACGAGCAGGGCGACGGGCAGGCGCTCGAGCAGGTCGGAGACCCGCTGCACGCCGCCCGGCACGGGACGGTCGGTGAGGACGTCGTGCCACGTGCCCTCGGGCAGCGCGACGGTGTGGTCCGCCCAGCCGCCGAGGCGCTCCACCGCCGCGGCGAGCCGCGTCGCGACGACGGCGACGCGGGGCTGACCCGCGACCGTGCGCGCGTACGTCAGGGTGTGGCCGGACGAGTGCGGCAGCGGGACCAAGCCGGCCTCCGGCCCGACGAAGGCCTCGGGCAGGTCGCGGCGCAGGCGCACGGCGCGCGACGTCACGAGCAGCTTCTCCTCGGCGAGGGTCCGCGGCACGGCGCCCGCGTCGAGGCGCGCGAGCCGTGCGGCGAGCGCGTCCGCGTCGACGGGCCGGCGGTTGTCGGGGTCGACGAGCGAGAGCACGGGCACCTCGGTGCCCTGGTACACGTCGGCGACGCCGGGCAGCGTCAGCTGCACGAGCTTGGTGCCGAGCGTCGCCGCCCGGACCGCCGCGTGCGTGCGGGTGTCCCAGTCGGCGAGCAGCCCGCGCACCCGCGGGTCGGCGGCCGCACGCGTCGCGGTGGTCAGTACCGCCTCCTCGTACGCCTCGTCCGGGGCCGTCCACGCCGTGCGCGACTTCGCCTCCCGGATCGCCTTGGTCAGGTACTCGACGAGGCGCTCCTCGTCGATCGGCGCGTCGCCGTCCCACGTGCCGACGAGGGTCTGCCACAGCAGGTACTCGGTGCGCCCGTCGAGCAGCGCACCGCGGTACCCGGCCGTCGCGCGGCGCAGGTCCTCGACGAGGTCCGCCCACTCGGTGGGCAGCTCCGACAGCACGCCGATGCGGGCACGGGTGTCCTCGCCGCGCTTCGTGTCGTGCGTCGAGAGCGTCGTCATGCCGAGCGGGGTCGCCACCTGGGCGCGGGACGCCCACGCGGCCAGGTCGGTCGGCGTGAAGGCGAACCGGGCGGGCTCGCCGCCGACCTCGCACAGCGCGACGAGGTGCGTCCAGCGGTAGAACGCCGTGTCCTCGACGCCCTTCGCCATGACGGCGCCGCACGTCTGCTGGAACCGGACGACCAGCTCGTCGCGCCGCGGGTCGCGCGTGCGCCCGGCCGACCCGACCTCGCGCCCGAGCAGCAGGTCGACGAGCACGTGCACGGTCTCGTGCCGCTCCGCGGGGAGCCGGCGCCGCGCACGCTCGGCGGCCGCCTGCATGACGGCGACCTGCTCGTGCGACGGGACCTCGCCCGGCACGACGTACGCGCGGTAGCGGTCGAACGCGACGAGCAGCTCGACGAGGCACTCCTCGATCGAGCGCCACGTGTGGTCGCGCAGACGCAGGTCCTCGTGGCAGATCTCCGCCGCGATCGTGGTGAGCCGGTGCACCTCCGCGTAGAGCGGTCCGTCGACGATCTGGCGCTTGGCCTCGTCGACGAGCCGCTCGAAGGCGTCGGGCTCGTCCCCGGTGTACCGGTGCATGAGCGCACCCAGGCGGCCCGCGCCGCCGGGGTCGGTGAACGTCTGCTGGATCCGCCACAGCGCCTCGTAGCCGGTGCTGCCGGCGGTGTCCCAGTCGCCGGGGAGCTCCTCCTCGCCCGCGAGGATCTTCTCGACGACGACCCACGCGCCGTCGGTCGCCTCGCGCAGGCGCGCCAGGTAGCCCGCGGGGTCCGCGAGGCCGTCCGGGTGGTCGATCCGCAGGCCGTCGATCACGCCGTCGCGCAGCAGCCGCAGCACGAGCGCGTGCGTCGCGTCGAACACCTCCGGCTCCTCGACGCGGATCGCGACGAGCGTGCCGACGTCGAAGAACCGGCGGTAGTTGAGCTCCTCGTCCGCGACCTTCCAGTACGCGAGCCGGTAGTGCTGCCGCTCGACGAGCTCGCCCAGCGGGAGCGACTCCGTGCCGGCGCGGACGGGGAACACGTGGTCGTGGTACCGCAGCACCCACGTGGTCCCCACGCCGGGGACGTCCTCCTCGACGAGCCGCAGCTCGTCGCGCGCCAGGACGGCCCCGATGCGGTCGCCGAGCACCGGCATGAGCACCGCGCCGTCGCCCGCCGACCAGTCGACGTCGAACCACGACGCGTACGGCGACTCCGGGCCGTCCGTGAGCACGGACCACAGCGCGCGGTTGTGCCACACGGGCGTGGGCACGGCCATGTGGTTGGGGACGATGTCGAGCACGAGCCCGAGGCCCGCGTCGTGCGCGGCGTCGGCGAGCCGGCGCAGGCCGTCCTCGCCGCCGAGCACGGGGGAGACCTCGTCGTGGTCGACGACGTCGTAGCCGTGCGTCGACCCCGGCGCCGCCGTCAGGACGGGCGACAGGTACACGTGCGTGACGCCGAGCGACGCGTAGTACGGCACGCGGGCGGCGACGTCGTCGAACGTGAGGTCCGCGCCCAGCTGGACGCGGTACGTGGAGACGGGGACGCGGTGCGGCGGCCGGACGAGACGCCGCTCCGGGGTCGTCCAGGTCTCGCTCACTGCACACCACCGCCGGCGCGCGCGGCGGTCGCGGCGGACGGCGGCGCACCCGTGCCCGGGCCCCCCGGCGTCTGCGTCACCGGCGGACGCGTGAGCACGACCATCGAGCGCGGCGCGATCTCGATCTTGCCGCGCGCCTCGATCTCGGTGCCCGGGGCCACCGTCGAGTCGGTGTCGAGGATCGCCGTCCACGTGTCGCCGTACTCGGGCGCCGGCAGCTGGAACTGCCCCTTCTCCCAGTGCCCGTTGAACAGCAGCAGGAAGCTGTCGTCCACGACGTCCTCGCCGCGCATGTCGGGCTCCGCGATCGCGTCGCCGTTGAGGAAGACCTGCACGGCGAAGGCGTGGTCGGCGTGCCAGGCCGCGTCCTCCATGTGCTCGCCGCCGGGGGACAGCCACGCGATGTCGTGCAGGTCCGACTCGCCGCCGTGGTCGGGCGAGCCCGCGAAGAACCGGCGCTGCCGGAACACCGGGTGGTCGCGGCGCAGGCGCACGAGGCGGCGCGAGAACTCGAGCAGCGCGAGGCGCTCGTCGTCGAGGTCCCAGTCCATCCAGGTGATCTCGTTGTCCTGGCAGTACCCGTTGTTGTTGCCGCCCTGGGTGCGGCCGATCTCGTCGCCGTGGGCGATCATCGGCACGCCCTGCGAGAGCAGCAGCGTGGCGAGGAAGTTGCGCTGCTGGCGCGCGCGCAGGCGACCGACGTCGGGGTCGTCCGTGGGGCCCTCGACGCCGCAGTTCCACGAGCGGTTGTGGCTCTCGCCGTCGCGGTTGTCCTCGCCGTTCGCCTCGTTGCGCTTCTCGTTGTAGGACACGAGGTCGGCGAGCGTGAAGCCGTCGTGCGCCGTGACGAAGTTGATGCTCGCGATGGGGCGGCGGCCCGTGTGCTCGTACAGGTCGGACGACCCCGACAGCCGGCTCGCGAACTGGCCGAGCGTCTGCGGCTCCCCGCGCCAGAAGTCGCGCACCGTGTCGCGGTAGTCGCCGTTCCACTCGGACCACAGCGGGGGGAACCCGCCGACCTGGTAGCCGCCGTCGCCGAGGTCCCACGGCTCCGCGATGAGCTTCACCTGCGAGATGACCGGGTCCTGCTGGACGATGTCGAAGAACGCCGACAGGCGGTCCACCTCGTGGAACTGCCGGGCCAGCGTCGCCGCGAGGTCGAACCGGAACCCGTCGACGTGCATCTCGGTCACCCAGTACCGCAGCGAGTCCATGATCAGCTGCAGCACGTGCGGGGAGCGCATGAGCAGCGAGTTGCCCGTGCCCGTGGTGTCGAAGTAGTGCGCCGGGTCCTCGTCGACGAGCCGGTAGTAGCTCGCGTTGTCGATGCCGCGGAAGCTCAGCGTCGGGCCGAGGTGGTTGCCCTCGGCGGTGTGGTTGTAGACCACGTCGAGGATGACCTCGATGTTCGCCTCGTGCAGCGCCTTGACCATCGACTTGAACTCCTGCACCTGCTGCCCGGAGGTCGTCAGCGAGGAGTACGCGTTGTGCGGCGCGAAGAAGCCGATCGTGTTGTAGCCCCAGTAGTTCGACAGGCCGCGCTCCTGCAGCGTCGGGTCGTTGACGAACTGGTGCACCGGCATGAGCTCGATCGCCGTCACGCCGAGGCTCGTCAGGTGCTCGATCACGGCGGGGTGCGCGATGCCGGCGTAGGTGCCGCGCAGCTCCTCCGGGACGGCGGGGTGCAGCTGCGTCAGGCCCTTGACGTGCGCCTCGTAGATGACGGACTCGTGGTACTGGTGCTGCGGCGGGCGGTCGTGGCCCCAGTCGAAGAACGGGTTCACGACGACCGACGTCATCGTGTGGTCCTTCGAGTCCTCCTCGTTGCGCTCGTCGGGCGCGTCGAACCGGTAGGAGAACAGCGACGCGTCGCCGTCGATCTGCCCGTCGATCGCCTTCGCGTACGGGTCGAGCAGCAGCTTGGAGGGGTCGCAGCGGTGGCCCTGCGCGGGGTCGTAGGGCCCGTGCACGCGGTAGCCGTACCGCTGCCCGGGGGCGAGGCCGGGCACGTAGCCGTGCCACACGAAGGCGTCGACCTCGGGGAGGTCGATGCGGGTCTCGGTGCCGTCGGGGTCGACGAGGCACAGCTCGACGCGCTCCGCCACACCGGAGAACAGGGCGAAGTTCGTGCCCGTCCCGTCGTAGGTGGCGCCGAGGGGGTAGGGGCGTCCGGGCCAGATCTGCATGGTGGACAGCGTGCCAGCGACGACCGGCCTCGGCCTGTCGAGCGGACGCCCCGGAGCCGACGACGACCAAGGTCACAGCGCCGTGCGGCGGGTCAGGCGATCGACACCAGCGTGCGCACGTCGTCGTCGGGCAGCACGTCGGCGACGGCGGTGACCGACACGGCGTCCAGCACGGCGACGCCGCGGTGCACGCTGAGGAACGCCGTGTCGGAGGCGTCGCGGCCGGTCGCGACCCGCACGAGCGAGGGGCGCGGGGCGAGCGTGGTCGCGTCGACGACCCGCCACGCGCCGTCGACCCACGCCTCGGCGACAGCGTGGAAGTCCATCGGCGCGAGGCCGGGCGCGTACACGGCGACCACGCGCGCCGGCACGTCCAGGGCCCGCAGCAGCGCGACGACGAGGTGCGCGTAGTCCCGGCACACGCCCTGCCGGGCGAGGAGCGTGCGGACCGCCCCGTCCGTCGGCTGGCTCGACCCCGGCACGTACGCCAGCCGGGTGCCGACCCACGACGAGACGGCCGCGAGCAGGTCGACGCCGGCCAGCCCGGCGAACTCGGCGCGCGCCGTCGGGCCCAGGGCGTCGGACTCGCAGTACCGGCTCGGACGGGTGGACCACAGCCGGTCCGCCTCGCCGTCGCCCGGCGCGACGGCGCCCGTGCCGTGCACGGTGGCGCGGTAGTCGACGACGAGCGCGCCGGGGCCCGCGTCGACGACGTGCAGGCGCGTGCCGAGCGGGCCGTCGAGCTCGCGCACGGGCACCGGTGCGCCGTCGAGCGTCACGGCGAGCGCCTCGTCGGGCGCGTGCGACCGGGCGACGGCGACCTCGAGCACGAGGGTCGCGGCCGAGCGGACGGTGAGGGACAGGTGGGAGGTGACGTCGCGCTGCACGGGCCCATGCTGCCGTTCGGGGGACCTGCGCGCCCCAGGGGGCCCCTGAAGCGTTTCGCGCGGTTCGCGCCTTCTGCGTTCCCAGGACCGTCGGCTACCGTGACGGCACGTCGCCGTGGACCCCCCGACGGCGACCCCGACGAGCGTGAGCGAGGCCGAGATGACGGGACCGTCGCGAGGTGGCCCCCGGCTCACCGTCATCGTCCCCACCTTCAACGAGGCGCCGAACGTCGCGGAGCTCGTGCGCCGCGTCGACGCGGCGACCCGGGGGCTGGACGCCGAGCTGCTGTTCGTCGACGACTCGACGGACGACACCGCGGACGTCGTCCGCGCCGTGGCGCCGAGCGCCGGGCTGCCCGTGCGCGTGCTGCACCGCGACGACCCCGTGGGCGGCCTCGGCGGTGCCGTGGCCGAGGGACTGCGCGCGTCCGACGCCCCCCTGTGCCTCGTCATGGACGGCGACCTGCAGCACCCGCCCGAGCTGATCCCGACGATGGTGGCGCGCGCCGCCGAGGACGACGTCGACGTCGTCGTCGCCTCCCGGTACGTCGGCGACGGCAGCAGCGCGGGCCTGTCCGGTGCGGCACGCCAGGCCGTGTCCTCGACGTCGACGGCGGTCACGCGAGCGATGTTCCCCGTGCGGCTGCGGGACTGCTCCGACCCGATGACGGGCTTCTTCCTCGTGCGGCGCAGCGCCGTCGACCTCGAGGTGCTGCGGCCGCGCGGGTTCAAGATCCTGCTCGAGATCCTCGCCCGGCACCCCATGCGGGTCGTCGAGGTGCCGTTCGTGTTCGGCGAGCGGTTCGCGGGCCGCTCGAAGGCGAACCTCGCGCAGGGCCTGCACTTCCTGTGGCAGCTCGGCGGCCTGCGCTTCGGGCGCATGTCCCGCTTCGCCATCATCGGCGGGCTGGGCGCGCTCGCGAACGTCGCGATCGTCGCCCTGCTCACGACCCTCGGCGCCGGCTGGCTGCTCGCGGCACTCGTCGCGGCCGAGCTCACCATCGTCGGGAACTTCCTCATGCAGGAGCGGTTCGTGTTCCGCGACCTGCGCCACGAGGGCAAGGGGCCGTGGGCGCGGTTCGGGCAGTCCTTCACGTTCAACAACGTCGAGACGCTCGTGCGGATGCCGGTCATGGCGCTGCTGGTGGAGACCATGCACGTGGCGGCCGTCCTGGCGACCGCCATCACGCTCGTCGTCGCCTTCGTGGCCCGGTTCACGTTCCACTCCCGGATCGTCTACCGCCCGCGCGCCAGCCGCAGCCGCGTCCGCCTGACGACGCCCGCCGCGGCCGCCGTCGCCGCCGCCGACCAGCCGGACGCGGTCACGCCGATGCTCGACGAGCCGGACGCCGTCGTCCCGTCCGACCGCGGCTGACGGCGACGCCGGGCGCGCACCCCGGACGCCCGCGTGCACCGGGCCGCGGGCCGTTCCCCTGGCGCGACGGTCCCCGGGCGAGCAGCATCGACGGGACCGCCGCCGCTGCCACGGGCCGCGACGGACCACGGCCGCACCGGAGGAGCGATGGGCACCGACCACCCCGACACCGACCACCCCGACATCGACCACCCCGAGATCGACCGCACCCTGCTGGCGACGTACGTCGAGGACCACGTCGCCGGTGCCACCGCCGTGATCTCCCGGCTCGAGCGGCTCAGCCGCGTCGAGGAGATCGGCGACATGCGGGAGCCGCTCGGCCGGCTCGCCGCCGAGCTGCGCGAGGAGCGGGCCACGCACATGGCGACGGCCCGCGACCTCGAGCTGTCCCTCTCGCGCCTCAAGCGCGTCGGCGCGGTGCTGGGCGAGCACGTCGCCCGCCTCAAGCCGAACGGCCGCGTCGGCGGGCGCTCACCCATGTCCCTCGTCCTGGAGCTCGAGATCATCCGGTCCGGGCTGGAGGGCAAGCGCATGGGATGGGTGACGCTGCGCGAGCACGCCGACGCGCTCGAGCTCGACGTCGCACGCCTCGAGCACTTCATCACGCGCTCGCGCGACCAGGCCGACCGCGTCGAGCACCTCGCGGCCCGCGCCCGGGAGCGCGCCTTCGCGCCGCACCTCGGCACGACGTCCGCCGACGACTGACGGCGTCGACCCGGGCCACGGCCGGGGCGGCACGCGTAGGCTCGGCGACCGCAGGACGCCGGCTCCCGCACGCCGGGCGCGCACCCCTCACGACGGGAGACGACGCATGCAGCCGCACACCGAGCCGGGGGACGACCCGCACACCGCCCCGCACGCCGACCCGCTGCCGGAGTGGCTCGCCCACGTCGCCGCCGTCCTCGAGGTGGACCCCGGGCTCGTGCTCGACGCGGCGGACCCCGTCCTCGACATGGTGCGCGACGTCGCGCACGGCGTCGTGCGGCCCGCGGGGCCGATGACGGCGTTCCTCGTCGGCGTCGTCGCGGGACGTGCGGCGGAGGCCGGGGCGGACGCCACCGGGATCGAGGCGCGGGTGCGGGACGCGCTCGCGGACGTCGACGACGAGCTGCGGCGGCGCGCCGGCGCACGCTGAGCCCGCCGCCGCGGGCGCCGTGCGCGAGGGTTCCTCAGGGGCCGTCGGCGGCACCACCCGGGACGTCGCGCGCGACGTCCCCCGCGACGTCCCGCGCGCGTGCGAGGTCGTCCGCGTCGTCGACGTCGAGGACGGTCGCCGCCGGCAGGTCGACCGTGACGACGTCGAGGTGCGCCCACAGCGCACGGACCGGCCGGTCCGCCACGGGCCCGCGCAGCACGGCGGCCACGGCCGGCACGCGGTAGGCGGCGAGCAGCGGCTGCGGGCGGCCGTCCGGGCCGGCGGCGAGCGCCGCGGCGGCGTGCGGTGCCGCGTCGAGCGCTGCGAGGAGCGCGGGCACGGCCCGGCCGGCGAACGGCTGGTCGCCGGCGACGGCCACGAGCACGGCGGCGTCCGGGGCGGCCGTCGGGGCGGCGGACGGTCCCGCGGGCGGCCCGGCGACGGAACCCGCCGCGAGCCCGGCCGCCAGCGCCGCGAGGGGGCCGGCGCCCGGCGGGTCCTCCCGGCACCACCGCACGTGCGGGAGCGTCGCCCGCAGCGGGGCCGGCGGCGGGTCGGCCACCACGACGGTGCGCCACCGCGCGAGGTCGTGCAGGAGGCGGTGCAGCAGCGGCTGCCCGCCGACGTCGAGGGCGGTCTTGTCGCCCCCGCCGAGACGGCGGGACGTGCCGCCCGCGGGCACGACGACGAGCACGTCCGCGCGGGCGTGCCCGCGGCCGGCCGACGACCCGCCCGCGCCGCGGTCGCCCCCGGTCACGCGACCGGCCCGGTCACGTGACCACCCCGGGCGGGCGTCCGTCGAGGGCGGCCACGAGGCCGGCGACGTAGGCGGTGGCCGGCGCGGCCGCCACCGCGTGCGGCGTGCCGCGCTGCACAGCCCGTCCGTGCTCCACGACGACGACGTCGTCGGCCAGCGCGAGCGCGTCGGCGAGGTCGTGCGTGACGAGCACCGCCGGCACGCCGGTCGCGCGGACGTGCCGGTCGACGACCGCGCGGGCCACGGTGCGGCCGGACGCGTCCAGCGCCGCGAACGGCTCGTCCAGCAGCAGGGCGGCGGGCTCCACCGCGAGCGCGCGGGCCAGGCCGACGCGCTGCGCCTGGCCGCCGGACAGCCGGTGCGCCCGGGTGCGTGCGTGCGCGTCGACGGCGAGCGCGGCGAGGAGCTCGTCGGCGCGGCGGCGCGCGTCGGCGGCGTGCTCGCCGGCGGCGCGACGCCCGAACGCGACGTTCTCGCGCGCCGACAGGTGCGGCACGAGCAGGACGTCCTGCAGCAGCACGCCGAGCCGGCGGTGCTCGGGCGGCACGTCGACGCCCTCGGCCGCGTCGACGAGGGTGCGGGCGCCGAGGCGGACGTGGCCGGCGTCGAGCCGGACGAGCCCGGCGAGGGCCGCCAGGGCGGTGGACTTGCCGCCGCCGTTCGGCCCGAGGACGGCCAGCACGCGGCCCGCGGGCACCGCGAGCGCCAGGTCGAGGGTGAACGCGCCGCGGCGGACGACGACGTGGGTGTCGAGGTCGCCGCTGGGCGCCGGTGCGAGCCCGCGCGGACGGCCGAGGAGCCCCCGCGGCACGGGCGTCACCGGACGCCCCCGGCCCGCACGCCGGGCGCGGGCTCCCGCGCACCCGTCAGGCCGCCGACCCAGCGGCCGCGCATGACGAGCAGGACGGCCACGGAGAGCACGAGCAGGAGCAGCGACATCGCGACGGCGGCGTCCGGGTCGGTGTCCAGCGCGAGGTGCACGGCGAGCGGCATGGTGCGGGTCGTGCCGGGGAAGCTGCCCGCGAACGTCAGCGTCGCACCGAACTCGCCGAGGGCCCGCGCGAAGCACAGCGCCGCGCCGGCGGCGATGCCGGGTGCCGCGGCCGGCAGGGTGACGCGTCGCACGACGTACCAGCGCGACGCCCCGAGCGTCGCCGCGGCGGCCTCCCGGCGCTCGTCCGTGCCGCCGATCGCCCCCTCGACCGCGAGGACGAGGAACGGGAGCGCGACGAACGTCTGCGCGAGGACCACGGCGAGGGTCGTGAACGGCACGCCCACGCCGAACCACGCCTCGAGCTGCCGCCCGACGGGCGCCCGCCGCCCGAGCAGCAGCAGCAGCGCGACGCCGCCGACGACCGGGGGCAGCACGAGCGGCACGGTCACGAGCGCGCGCACGAGCGAGCGCCCGGGCAGGTCGGCGCGCGCCAGCGCCCAGGCGAGCGGCACGCCGACGAGGAGGCACAGCGCGGTGCTCGTCGCGGCGGTGGTCAGGGACAGGCGCAGGGCGTCGAGCACGGCGGGCTCGAGCACGCGCGCGCCGAGGTCGGCCCACGGCGTCGCGGCGACGAGCGCGACGAGCGGCGCGAGCAGCAGGACGAGCGCGAGTGCCGCGGGGACGAGCAGCACCGCGGGCGCGGGGCGGCGG
>NZ_JBFTEP010000123.1:0-10780 GCF_047229365.1 Cellulomonas pasadenensis
CTCGCCGCCGCCGGCCTCGGCCGTCCCCCCGCCCGCCCTGCCGCGCGCGCTGCCGCCCTCGGGCAGCTCGCGGTGGGGCTGGCCGTCGTGGCGGCGCTCGTCACCGGCGTGCCGGCCGTCGAGGCGGGGCTGCTCGCCCCGGTCGAGCTCGCCGTCGTCGTCCTCACGCCGCTCGCGGCGTTCGAGGCGACCTCGGTGCTGCCGGCCGCGGCGGTGCAGGTGCAGCGCTCGCGCGCCGCGGCCGCGCGGGTCCTCGCGCTGCTCGACGACGCGGGACCGGCCGCACCGGCCGGGGACGTCGGGACCGCGGCACACCCGCTCGGTACGGACGACGGCCCGGCGCGCGGCGCCCGCGCGGCCGGCCCGCGGCTGCACGCGGACGCCCTCGCGTGCGGGTGGCCCGGGCGCCCGCCCGCGCTCGTCGACGTCGGCGTCGCGCTCGCCCCGGGCCGCCGCGTCGCGGTCGTCGGCCCCAGCGGCGCCGGCAAGACGACGCTGCTGCTCACGCTCGCGGGGCTCCTGCCGCCGGTGTCCGGGACCGTGCGCCTGGACGACGCGGACCTCACCGGGCTGCCGCGCGCCCGGGTCGTCCGGGCGGTCGTCGCGACCACCGAGGACGCCCACGTGTTCGGCACCTCCGTGCTGGAGAACCTGCGCGTGGCGCGCAGCGACGTGACCGAGGCGGAGGCGGCCGACGCGCTCGCGCGGGCGGGCCTCGGCGACTGGCTCGCCGCCCTGCCGACGGGCCTGGGGACCGTGCTCGGCCCCGACGGACGCACGGTCTCGGGCGGCGAGCGCCGCCGGCTGCTGCTCGCACGCGCGCTCGTCGCCGACGCTCCCCTGCTCCTCGTCGACGAGCCCGCCGAGCACCTCGACCCCGTGACGGCCGACGCCCTGGTCGACCGCCTGTGGCACCTGCCGCCGACCCGGGCGGGCACCGCGCGCGGCGTCCTCGTGGTCACGCACCGGCTCGCCACGCTCGCCGCCGCCGACGAGGTGCTCTGGCTCGAGCACGGGCGCGTCGCCGCACGCGGCCCGCACGCGCGGCTGCTCGCCGACGTGCCGGGCTACCGTGAGGCCGTGGAGTCCGAGCGCAGCACCGACACGACCGCGGGCGTCCGCCCGTGACGGCCAGGCCCGTCGAGCCGCCGCGGCCCGTGACGCCGCACGCGCCGGCCCCGCACCCGGTCGGCGCCCCGTTCGAGGGCGGCGTGCTCACCGAGGTGACGGGCGTCCCGGCGCCCCTCACGGGCGACGCCCTGAGCGACCTGCTCGACGCGGTCCTCGCCGTCGCGGGCCAGCTCGAGCTGCCCGCGGTGCTCGACCGGTTCGTGCAGGTCAGCGCGGAGCTCACGCACGCGCGCTACGGCGCCATCAACGTGCTCGACGAGACGGGGACGTCGACGACGTTCGTCTACACGGGCGTCCCCACCGCGGTGGCCCGCATGCTCGACCACCCGCCGCACGCGCAGGGCGTCCTCGGGCAGATCCCCCTGGACGGCGCGCTGCGCCTCGACGACCTCACGCAGCACCCGGCGTTCGGCGGCTGGCCCGCGCACCACCCGCCCATGGGCTCCTTCCTCGGTGCGTCGGTCAAGGTCGGCGAGCACGTGTACGGGCAGCTGTACCTGTCCGAGAAGGAGGGCGGCGGGCCGTTCGACGCGCAGGACGAGGAGCGGGTCGTCGCGCTCGCGGCCGCCGCGGGCGTGGCCGTCGCGAACGCGCGCCTGTGGGCCGGCGCCGCCCGCCGCGAGCACTGGCTGCGCGCGGGGCAGGAGATCACGACGATGCTGCTCGAGGGGGTCGACGAGGAGGACGCGCTCGCGCACATCGCCCGCACCGCCCGGCAGGTCGCCGGTGCCGACACGGCCGCGCTCGCCCTGCCGGGCCTGGGCGGCGAGCTGTTCGTCGAGCTCGCGGACGGCTACCTCGGTGACGAGCTCACGGGGCTCGTCATGCCCCGCGACGGACGGGCGTGGACCGCGCTCGAGGAGGGCGTCGGCCTGCTCGTGCCGTCCCTCAGCACGTCACGGACCGTCAAGGTCGACCAGATGCGCGCCTTCGGGCCGGCGATGTACGCGCCGCTGCAGTCGTCGGGGCGCGGCGTCGGCGTGCTCGTCCTGCTGCGCCGCATCGGGTCGACGCCGTTCGACGAGAGCGACCTCGCGACCGCGCAGTCGTTCGCCTCGCAGGCGGCGCTCGCGTACGTGCTGGCGGAGGCGCGGCACGCGCAGGACGTCGCGGCGCTGCTCGACGAGCGCGAGCGCATCGCGCGCGACCTGCACGACCTGGCCATCCAGCAGCTGTTCGCGACCGGCATGCAGCTCGAGACGGTGCGTCGGCGCGCCGCCCGGGGCGTCGACGCCACCGAGCTCACCGACATCGTCGAGCAGGCGCTCGACAACGTCGACAGCTCGGTCCGCCAGATCCGCCGGATCGTGCACGCGCTGCGCGACCCGGACGCCGCGACCGGCCTGGTGGAGCGGCTGCGCCGCGAGGCGTCGCTCGCCCGGACGGGCCTCGGCTTCGCACCGTCCCTCCTGCTCACGCTCGACGGCGCGCCGCTGACGCCCGGCGACGGCGAGGCGGAGGACCAGCTCGACGAGCGGCTGGGCGCCGACCTCACCGACGACGTCGTGGCGGTGGTCCGCGAGGGCCTGGCGAACGCCGCGCGGCACGCGCACGCGTCCTCCGTCGTCGTCCGTGTCGCCGTGCGCGGCCGCGGGCACACCGGGTCCGTGGAGGTCGACGTCGAGGACGACGGCGCCGGGCTGCCCGCGGTGCGCGAGCGCAGCTCCGGCACCGGGAACCTCGCCGCACGGGCGCGCGGGCACGGCGGCACCTTTACGCTCGGGACGTCGCCGAGCGGCCGCGGTGCGCTCCTGACGTGGCAGGCGCCCCTCGGCTGAGGCGCCCGGCCCGGCGGACCGTGGCGGAGCCGGTCGCGGCAGGGCGCCCGACGCGTCAGTGCCCGGGCTCGGACCGCCAGCCGGCGTGCTTGCGCGACGCCACCCACGCGGCGACCTGGGTGCGGCGCTGCAGGCCCATCTTCGCGAGCAGCGACGTGATGTGGTTCTTCACGGTCTTCTCCGCGACGCCGAGACGCTCGGCGATCTCCCGGTTCGACATGCCCTCGCCGATGAGGTCGAGCACGCGCAGCTCGCTCGGCGTGAGGCCCTCGGTCGGGTCCTCGTGGCCGGCGCGGCGCCGCGCGACCGTGCGCTCGTCGAGGAGCGTGCGCCCCGCGGCGACCGCGCGGACGACGTCCGTGATCTCGGCCCCCCGCACGCTCTTGAGCAGGTAGGCCGCCGCACCGGCCTCGAGGGCCGCCGCGAGGGCGTCGTCGTCGTCGAACGACGTCAGCACGATCGCGCGGGCCGACGGCAGCTGCTCGCGCACCGCCGTCAGCAGGTCGATGCCCGTGCCGTCGGGCAGCTGCAGGTCGACGAGCAGGACCTGCGGACGCACGAGCGCCGCACGCCGCACACCGTCCGCCACCGAGCCCGCCTCCGCGACGACGGTCATGCCGTCGGTCCGCTCCACCACCTCGGCGATGCCGCGGCGCACGACCTCGTGGTCGTCGACGATCATCACGGTCACGGGCCCCGGGCGGGCACCGGCGTCGGCCGGCGGCGTCGATCGGCTGGCGTTCGGCTGGCTGGGGACGGGCACGGTGGCATCGTAGCGAGCCATGACGACGATCCTGCTCCCGACCACGGTCGACGGCGTGCCGCGGCTGCCCGCCGGTGTGCGCGCGGTGCCCTACGACGTCACGGCTCCCCCGCCGCCCGAGGCCGCCGACGCCGACGCGGTCGTCGTCTGGGGCAACCCCGGCGACCGGCTCGCCGAGCTGGCGCGCGCGGCGCGGCGCGTGCGGTGGGTGCAGGCCCTCGCCGCCGGGCCCGACGCGGTGCTCGCCGCCGGGTTCGGCGAGGACGTCGTCGTGACCTCCGGGCGCGGGCTGCACGACGCCACGGTCGCCGAGCACGTGCTGGCGCTCGTGCTGGCCTGCGTGCGGCGCGTGCCCGACCTCGTCCGCGCGCACGACGCCCACCGGTGGGCCGACGAGCTGGGCGGGCGGCAGCCGCTGCACCCGCCCGGCGAGGTCCGCACGCTCCTCGACGCGCACGTGACCGTGTGGGGCTTCGGCTCGATCGCGGCCCGGCTCGCGCCGCTGCTGCGGGGCCTCGGCGCCGACGTGACCGGCGTGGCGCGCACGGCCGGCGAGCGCCACGGGTTCCCCGTCGTGACGCCGGACGACCTGCCGGACGTCCTGCCGCGCACGGACGTCCTCGTCGCGCTCCTGCCGGACCTGCCCGCCACGCGCGGTGCCGTGGACGCCCGCGCGCTCGGGCTGCTGCCCGCGCGCGCGTGGGTCGTCAACGCCGGTCGCGGCAGCACCCTCGACGAGGACGCGCTGCTCGCGGCCGTCCGCGCCGGCCGGCTCGCCGGGGCGGCGCTCGACGTCGTCGCCACCGAGCCGCTGCCCGCGTCCTCCCCGCTGTGGGACGAGCCGCGCGTGCTCGTCAGCCCGCACGCCGCGGGCGGGCGACCGGTCGGCTGGACGGCGCTCGTCGAGGACAACGTCGCGCGGTTCGTGGCCGGACGGCCGCTGCGCAACGTCGTCGAGCGCGACGACGCCTGACCTACCAGCGGCCGTTGCGCGGGCGCGGCTGGCACCGCGGGCACGTGTACGACGACCGGTTCATGAACTCGTCACGCCGCACGGGCGTGCCGCAGCGTGGGCACGGCCGACCCTCCTGGCCGTACACGGCGAGCGACCGGTCGAAGTACCCCGAGGCGCCGTTGACGTTGACGTACAGCGCGTCGAAGCTCGTGCCGCCCGCCGCGAGGGCGGCCGTCATCACCTCGGCCGCACCGTCGAGCGCCCGCCCCACCTCGGGGCGGCGCAGCGTGTCGGTCGGCCGCGCGTAGTGCAGGCGGGCACGCCAGAGGCCCTCGTCGGCGTAGATGTTGCCGACCCCGCTGACGAGCGTCTGGTCGAGCAGCGCCCGCTTGAGGCCCGTACGGCGCCGGCGCACCTGGTCGACGAGCGCGGTGCGGTCCAGCGCGGGGTCCAGCAGGTCCCGGGCGATGTGCGCGACTGGGCCGGGGACGACGGGCCGGTCCGACCCGAGGCCGCCCGGGCGGCCGTCGGCCGTCGGGACGAGGTCCGGCACCGACAGGTGCCCGAACGTCCGCTGGTCGACGAAGTCCAGCGCGGACCCGTCGTCGAGCGCGAGGCGCACGCGCAGGTGCGGGTGGTCGACCCACCCGGTCGGGCCGGGGGCGGCGACGGGGTCGGGGGCGCCGTCGGGGGCGTCGTCGGGAGTGTCCGCCACGGTCCCGGGCGTCGCCGTGGCCGCGGCCGGACCGCGGACGAGCAGCTGCCCGCTCATGCCGAGGTGCGCCATCAGGGCGTCGTCGCCGCGGCCCGCGCCCTCGTCGAGCAGCAGCCACAGGAACTTGCCGCGGCGCACCGCGGCGTCGAGCCGCCTGCCGGTCAGCCGCGCCGCGAAGTCGCGCGGGCCGCCGTCGTGGCGACGCACCGAGTAGTCGCGGTGCACCGCCACGTCGACGACGGTGCGGCCGAGGACGTGCCGGGCGAGGCCGTCCCGGACGGTCTCGACCTCGGGCAGCTCGGGCACGCCTCAGGCCCCGGCGGCACCCGTGCCGGGTGCGTCCGGCACGGCGTCGCGGGCGGCGGCGAGGGCCGTGTACGCGGCCGCGGCGGCCTCCTGCTCGGCGAGCTTCTTCGCCGTGCCGGTGCCGCTGCCGCGCACCTCGCCACCGACCACGGCGTGCGCCGTGAACGTGCGGGCGTGGTCGGGGCCCTCGCCGGTGACCTCGTACGTCGGCGCACCCAGCCCGAGCAGGGCCGAGAGCTCCTGGAGCGACGTCTTCCAGTCGAGGCCGGCGCCGAGGTCGGCGGCGGCCTGCAGCGTGGGCCGCACGAGGCGGTCGACGAGCTCGCGCGCCGTCTCGAGGCCGTGGGAGAGGTAGACCGCGCCGAACAGCGCCTCGAGCGTGTCGGACAGGATCGAGTCCTTGTCCGCGCCGCCCGTCGCGAGCTCGCCCTTGCCGAGGAGCAGGTACGCCCCCAGGTCGAGGGTGCGGGCGACGCGCGCGAGGGCGCGCTGCGACACGGTCGCGGCGCGCATCTTCGCCAGGTCGCCCTCGGACAGGTCCGGGTAGGCGCGGTAGAGGTGCTCGGTGACCACGAGCCCCAGGACGGTGTCGCCGAGGAACTCGAGGCGCTCGTTGGTCGGGATGCCACCCGCCTCGTGCGCGAACGACCGGTGCGTCAGCGCGAGCACGAGAAGCTCGGGGTCCAGGCGGACCCCGAGCTTCTCGAGGAGCGAGTCGGCAGCCGAGACCGCACGCGCGCCGCGGTGGGCGTCAGGTGTGCCGGTCATCGGGCCGGGAAGGTCAGCTCGCCTCGTGCTCGCTGCGCACGGCCTCCGCGTACCGGCGGCCGTTGTAGGCACCGCAGGTCGGGCAGGCGACGTGCGGCTGCGTGTGCGACTTGCACTGGGGGCACGTCGTGAGCGTCGTGGCAGTGGTCTTCCACTGCGACCGACGCGCACGGGTGTTGCTGCGCGACATCTTGCGCTTGGGAACCGCCACGGTCAGCTCTCTCTCTGTTCGTCGTCAGTGCTCGTCAGGCCGCCGAGGGCTGCCCAGCGAGGGTCGATCGTCTCGTGCTGGTGGTCCGGGTCGTCCGCGAGCCGCGCGCCGCACTCCGAGCACAGGCCCGGGCAGTCCGGACCGCACAGCGGCCGGAACGGCAGCGCGGTCACGACCGCGTCCCGCAGCGCGGGCTCGAGGTCGACCAGGTCGTCCTCCAGCTCGCGCACGTCCTCGTCCTCGTCACCCTCCGCCACCGCTGCCTGCGCCCGCTCGGGGTACACGTACAGCTCCTGCAGCGGCACGTCGAGAGGCTCGACGACACGCTCCAGGCACCGCACGCACTCCCCGACGGCCTCGCCGCGGATCGAGCCGGTGACCAGCACACCCTCCATGACCGCCTCGAGCCGCAGGTCCAGCTCGAGGTCGCTCCCGGACGGGACGCCGATCATGCCGGTGCCGAGCTCGTCGGGTGCAGGCACCGTCCGCGCGACCGTCCGCGTCGATCCCGGACGTCGGCCGAGCTCGTGGGTGTCGAGCACGAACGGCGAGCGGGGATCGAGGTGGGCAGAACGCACGGTCCGGTCCCCTCGTTTCCTGTGGTCCGTCCGGCACGCGGGCGCGCCGGACGGGTGTGGTGCGGTGTGATGACGAGTCGGCCCCGCCGCGACCGGCCGGACCAACCGACAACTGTACGGCACCGTCGCGGGGTGCCCAAACCGTCGGTCGCGCGGGCCGGTGCCGACGGGGCGGTGCCGACGGGGCGGACGGGCCGACGGCGCCGGCGATCAGGCGCTCTCGCCCGGCTGCAGCCGCCCCGCGAGCTTCGCGCGGCCGGCCTGCACCTGGCTCAGCACCTTGCCGAGGTCGATCTCGAAGTCGGCGAGCCGGCGGTCGCAGTAGTCGTCGGCGTCGCGGCGCAGGCCGTCGGCCGTCTCCTCCGCGTCCGCGACGATGCGCGCCGCGCGCGCCTGCGCCTCCGCGACGACCGCCTCCTGCTCCACGAGCTCCGCCGCCCGCGCGCGTGCCCGCGCCAGCAGCGCCTCCGCCTCGGCGTGCGCCGCCGCCCGGGCGGCGTCCGCGTCGGCCAGCACCGCGTCGGCGCGCTGCAGCTGCGCCGGCAGGGCGTCGCGCACCTGGTCGACCAGCTCGAGGATCTCCGCGCGGTTGACCAGCACCGACGACGACATGGGCATCGCCCGCGCCGCCACGACGGCCTGCTCGATGGCGTCGAGCACCCCCGCGACGCCGCCCGTGCGCTCCTCGTCGACCTCGTGCGCGCCCCGCTGCGACCCGGCCTGCTCCGTCATCGTCCGTCCCCTCCCTGGCGGGCCCGCGCGCCGAGCGCCCGGTGCACCGCCGCCGCCACCGGCGCGGGCACGAGGTCGTCGACCCGACCCCCGTGCCGCGCCACGTCCTTCACCAGCGACGACGCCACGTGCGCCAACGCCGGGTCGCCCAGCACGAAGACCGTCTCCACCCCGGACAGGTGCCGGTTCATCAGCGCCATCGGCACCTCGGCGTCGACGTCCGCGCCGCCCCGCAGGCCCTTGACCACCGCGACCGCGCCGAGGTCACGCACCAGGTCGACCAGCAGGCCCTGCGTCCCGACGACGCGCACGCCGTCCAGGTCCGCGAGCACCTCGGCCGCCAGCGCGACCCGCTCGTCGGCGGTCAGCAGGGGCTGCTTGGTGGAGTTGTGCGCCACCGCGACCACGACCTCGTCGAACAGCGCGCGGGCACGCCGCACGACGTCCACGTGACCGAGCGTCAGCGGGTCGAACGACCCGGGGCACACCGCGATCCTCACGCACGCCAACCTACGTCACGGACCCGTGACGGCACGCGACGGACGCTCCGCGTGGCGCCGGCCGGGCGCGCGGACGGGTGCGGCACGGCGCCGCGCCGTCGCGGGTCGTCGCCCGGCGGGGCGGGCGGCGCTAGCGTCCGGGCGCATGGACGACCCCCGGCCGGCCCGGGCCGACGACGTGCCCGCCATCCGGACCGTGTGCGCGCTGGCGTACGCCGACAACCCGCTCATGTCCTGGGTGCTGCCGGTGCGCTCGACGCGCGAGGACGCGTGCGCCGCGTGGCTGGGGCCCGCGCTCGAGCGGTACGTGGCCGTGGGGCACGTCGACGTGCTGACGGCCGGTGCGGCGGGGGTCGGCGGCGCGCCCGCCGACGAGGTGGTCGCCGTCGCGGCGTGGCGGCCCCGGCACGCCGACGATGCGCCCGAGCCCCCACCGCGCCTCCCCCGGCCCGCGGGCGTGCTGCGCGCGCTCGTCGGCCCGACGCGCGCCGAGGAGGTGCTCAGGGCCCTCGCCGGCACGGCCGCGTACGCGCCCGCCCGCGCCGGCGCGTACCTCAACTACCTCGCGGTCCACCCGGCGTACCAGCGGCGCGGGCTCGGCGGCGTCCTGCTGCGCCACGGGCTGCACGCGCTGGCCGGCTCGCCGTGGCGCGGCACGCCGTGGCTGGCGACGAGCGACCCGACGAACGTGCCGTTCTACGCCCGGCACGGGTTCGCCGCGACGGGCGCGTTCACGCTCGGCACGGACGGCCCGCGGCTGACGGTCATGCACGGGCGCGGCTGACGCCCCGGCACGGCCGCCCCGGCGGGGGCTCGGACCCAGGCGGGCGGCTCGCGCTCAGGCGGGCCGCTCGCCGAACCACACGTGCGTCTCGCCGTAGCGCCGGTCGTCGAGCGCCACCAGCGGCGCCGGCCACACCGGCGCGCCCGCGCGCGTCGAGCGCTCCACCACCACGACGCCGCCGGGCGCCGTGCAGCGGGCGACACCGTCGAGCGCCGTGGCCAGCGCCGCGTCCGCGAGGTCGTACGGGGGGTCGAGCAGCACGAGGTCGAACGCGGCGTCCGTGAGCCGCGCCAGGTACCGGTCGACGGTGTCCGCGACGACCTCGACGCGCCCGGCGAGGTCCAGCGCGCGGACGTTGCGGCGGCACGCGTCCACGGCGACCCGCGCGGTGTCGACGAGGACCACGTGCGCCGCGCCGCGGCTCGCCGCCTCGAGCCCGAGCGCGCCCGAGCCCGCGTACAGGTCGAGCACCCGTGCGCCGTCGACCGCGTCGAGGTGCTCGAGCCGGGAGAACAGCGCCTCGCGCACGCGCTCGCTGGTCGGGCGGGTGCCCTTGGCGGGCACCACGAGCGTCCGCCCGCCGGCGGCTCCCGCCACGATCCGCGTCATGCCCGCACCCCCGCCCGGGACGCCGACGCGCCGTCGCCCGCCCCCTCCATGGTCCGCTCCAGCCAGCTCTTCTCGTGGGTCGAGGAGCCGACGACCACGGCGACGGCGGTGAGCACGAGCTGGGCCGTCAGCAGCGGCGTCGTCACGGTCGCGAGCCCGATCGCGATCCAGAGCGGCAGCAGGCACAGCGCCACCAGGTCGGGGCCGCGCGCGATGACCGCGAGCGCGCCGGTCGGCACCGCACCGGCGGGCGTCGCGACGAGGTTCTTGCCCCAGTCCGGCGCCGGCCGGTAGGCGGCGCGCACCGCGGCGGCCGCCCACACGGGTGTCGACGCCACCGCCAGCACGAGCCAGTCGACGAGCGGGCCGTCGGCCCAGCGGGCCACGGCCGCCAGCGTCGCGGCGGACCACACGAGCGCGACGAGGCCCGGCACGACCATCCGCAGCCGCCGCACGGTCGTGTGCCGCAGCGGCAGCGTCCGGTCGAGCACGGGGGCCATCTCCGCCCACCGCGCGCCGTCCGCGCCCGCGCTGGCCGCCGCCCCGCCGCTCAGGACGACAGCGAGCACGACGCCGACCGGGCTCGCGAGCTGCGGCACGACCGTCGCCAGCACCGGGACCAGGACGGCGACGACCAGCTGCACGAGGTGGCGCGGCGAGCGGCGCAGCAGCACGAGGTCGGCCGTCACCAGCGCCGACGCGGGCCCGCGCACCGTCCGCAGGCGCGACGACCGGCGGCGCGCCGGCCGCAGGACCCCGCCCGCGAGCGCACGCCCGAGCTCGCGCGAGTCGAGGGACACCACGGCGCCGACGGCCTGGGTCGCGACCGACCCGCTCTCGCGGACCGTGCGCGCGGGCAGCCGGCCGAGCCGTGCGTCGACGAGCCAGCCCAGCGCGGCGACGACGGCGCCCGCCGCGGCGACCAGCGCCCACGGGGGCACGGGCAGGGT
>NZ_JBFTEP010000124.1:0-10654 GCF_047229365.1 Cellulomonas pasadenensis
GGGTACTTCCTCGGTGCAGCCATGACCCTCATCCTTCCCAGGAACGAGAGCCTCCGTCAGACCCGGGGCGAGACACCTACGACGCCTGGCACGACGCGCGCGAAGACCCGGAGTTTGAGGCCGAGCAGCCGTGGGTGCGCTACGTCGCCGCCGAGATGCTCCGGCACCTGGCTTACGCGCGCACGGACTCGACTTGGGATCGCAAGAACCTGAATGGGATCGCGCGAGACCTGGGAGGGCGGGCCTACGCCCAGTCGGACGAGACCACCCTGCAGACGCTCGCCATGGAGGCCGCGCGCCGTGGTCGGAAGCTGACCCGACAACATCGACCGTACGCGGTCGATGGACCAGCGCTGGAGTTCGCGCTAGCCGGCTTCGATCCAGACGTGGCCTTCATGTCGCACCAGTTCCTGGCAGCGACCGCCGCTGCCGTCGAGCCGCTGAGCGGCACCGACCCGCTGGCAGAGCGAGCGACGGACGCTGCCGTCATCCTGGTCCAGCTCGGCTACGAGCTCGGCCAGTGGGAGTTCATGAGCGACGAGTTCCCGCCGGGTTGGGACCGTCGCCAGGTTGGTGATGTCCGCTAGGACAGACCGCAGCACCCCCGGTCACGGGCCTGGCGATCGGCCGTCCGGTGCGAGGACAGTGGACGGAAGGAAGAGGTCGGTCGTGGCGCGCGCGGATGTGCCACGCTCCGCGCATGACCTTGTCGTCCCACACTCTCTGGGCGGAGTGGAAGCGCATCACCCGCTTCCTGAACAGCACGCAGATCGCGCTCGCCCGCGAACGACTGCTGTGGGAGTCACTCGAACTGGACCGCGCAGCGGATACCCGGCTCCACGTGCCCGCCGAAAAAGGCGAGTACGTAGTTCGCCTGGACGAACACCTTGACTCGTTGGGGACCCTCACGACTCTTCACGCGGCAGTGCTGATCCAGAGCTATGCCGTTGCCGAAGCCGCCGCCTGCGACCGGCTCGGGCGCGACCAGAGGGCAGCTGGAGGGATCGAAGACTGGGGTCAGGCGCTGCTAGCGGCGAACGGCCAGAGCTGGGCTCAAGTCCACGGGGGCCTTGCAGGAGCAGTCGAGGTTGCCGTTGCCAGGAACGCGTACGCCCACGCGGCCCACCTTGTCGACGCGAGGGCTGAGGCTCGGCTCACGACGGCCGGTTCGGCCCGATGGACTGCGGGCGCTCGCGTAGAGCTGCAACTCACAGACGTCATCGAGTTCCGTGCTCGGATCCGGTCGCTGCTCCGCTACGGCGGGTTCCACCAGCCGAGCCCACCGGCAAGCCCCTCAGCATGGACGTGCCCGGCAGGGCTGGTGACCGCCAGTCGTACATAAAGTACCCGGGGCCGATTCTCAAACTATCTTGCATCTCGACAACAAACAGCGGAATGAGGTCCTACATCTGCATGTCGACGAAGCGCGAGTAGTGACCCTGGAACGCGACGGTGATCGTGTCTGTCGGGCCGTTACGGTGCTTGGCGACGATGAGGTCGGCCTCGCCGGCGCGCGGCGACTCCTTCTCGTAGGCGTCCTCGCGGTGCAGCAGGATCACCATGTCGGCGTCCTGCTCGATGCTGTTGTGGACAGCGATGCCGTTGGCGATGAAGTTGTGGGTGCCGACCACCGTCGCGTCGAAGACCTGCTGCGCGCCCATCGGCTCGATCGCGACGACCTCGTCCCAGAGCAGGTCGTTGACGGCGTCGACCTGCAGGTCCGCGCGGTCCAGCACGTCGACCACCTGGGCCAGCGGCGCGCGTCCGTCGTTCACGACGCGCGCGGCAGCGGCCGTCAGGACCGTACGAACCTGGTCCCACAGAGCCACTGGCTCAGCCGATGCACCGACGTCGCGCACCCGCACCCGTCGCAGCAGCTCGGCCGCGGAGCCGGCCTGACGGCCGTCGACACCGATCTCCTGGAGGAGCCGGCGCAGGTCGTCCTTCTCGAGGACGTCCAGCACCATCCCGTCCGTCGACGCACTGACCCGGGTCGAGATACCGAACCGCAGCAGCAGCCGGCTCACCCCGTCGAGGACACGGCGACCCGTGGCGGGCAGGGACACCCGACCGGTCGCACCGTCGAGCACGACACGTCCGTTGTTCGTCAGCAGGGTCCGCACGAACAGCGCGATCTGCTGCTTCGGGAGGTGGAAGACGGAGGCCGGAAGCGTCTCACCCAGCTGTTCCCACACCTCGTCGTCCCAGACCGTCGCCCCGGGTGCAGTGCGTCCGGCGATCATGCGCGCCAGCATCGTCACGTCGCGGTCGTCCCACTCCACGCTCCGCTCGGGCCCGGGCACGTGTCGCGGGACACCCACACGCGACCCGACCTCGAGCTCACCCAGCGCCGTCCAGCCCTCATAGGTGAGGAACGGGTGGTTTGCCGTGGCGGTCACCTCCTTGCCGGAGGCGAGCCGGAGCCGATACACCGGCTTCACCCCGGTGGGGAAGACGTGCGTGAGGTGCCGTCGCACGTACTGCAGCCGGTCGTCCAGCGCCCAGATCGGGACGTCCTTGTGCCCCAGCGCGAACATCTCGCCGAGCGTGATCTCAGCGCCGGTGTCGGCGCGCAGGACGCGCGTGTCCTCGGTGAGGCAGCCCGACTCACGCAGGTCGCTCATCGCCGGCCGCTTGTCCGTGCGCTGCTCGGGGCCACGGTTCAGCTGCGAGATCGCGATGACGGGGACCTCGAGCTCCTTGGCGAGCAGCTTCAGCGCACGCGAGAACTCCGAGACCTCCTGCTGGCGCGACTCGACACGCTTGCCGGACGTCATGAGCTGGAGGTAGTCGATGACGACGAGCTTGAGGTCGTGCCGCTGCTTCAGGCGCCGGCACTTGGCGCGGATCTCCATCAGCGACATGTTCGGCGAGTCGTCGATGAACAGCGGGGCCTCGGAGACGCGGCCCATGGTCGCCGCGATCTTCGCCCAGTCCTCCTCGCCCATCGCGCCCGTGCGCAGCTTCTGCAGGTGCACGCGCGCCTCGGCCGAGAGCAGACGCATCGTGATCTCGTTGCGGCTCATCTCGAGCGAGAACACGACGGCCGCCATGTTGTGCTTGATGGCCGCCGACCGGACGATGTCGATGCCGACCGTCGAGTTGTGCGTCGGGATCATCGCCTCGCCGGCCAGGTACAGGTGCGACGGGTGCGAGATCTGGACGCAGCGCACCGGCACCGAGTCGATGGCCTCGACCGCGACGACGTACCGCTGGTGCAGGCGCGGCGTCGCACGGCGGCGGCGCTCCTTGTGGACGAGCTTCTTGCGCTCCAGCCCGAACACGTCGTCGTCGGTCGTGAACGTGATCGTGAAGCACGTCGACGACGCTGCCGACCGGCCACGGACCGGCTTCTCGGACCAGCCCGTGCGGTACCCCAGCGAGTGCACGAGCTCGCGCACGTCGCGCGCCAGCCGCTCGTCGGTGACGGCGAACTGCACCGAGCCGGTCGGGTTCACCGTCCCGTCGGTATCCAGCAGACCCGCGAGCAGGTCGCGCCGCTGCGCCTCTCTCGCCCGCAGGTACTCCGCGGGGATGTGCTTGCGACCCAGCACCCCGATGGTCCGCAGCCGCCCCTGCACCGTGCCGAGCCGGTCGTGGCAGTCCTGGCACCGCACCAGGCCCGTCGTCTCGACCCCGCAGTCGGGGCACGTCGGGGCCGGCACCGGACCGGACAGCGTCTTCACCTTGCCGCCGCACGACCGACCGCACGTCCGCACCTGCGAGCGGGCGGGGACGAACTCGATGCCGCAGACCTCGCACGCGCGAGGCGCGGTCTCCTGCTGCGGGAGCCGGACGGTGTAGAGGTCGGCCCGGCCCTCGCGGCCGCTGGCGCGGACCTCGTAGCCCCGCCCCTCGATCCGCATCGCGATCTCCGGATCGGCGCTGGTGAACCGCGCCGCCGCGGAGTGCCCGTCGCCGAGCCACACGCCCAGCAGGTACGGGTCGACGAGCAGGTCCCGCTCGGGCAGGCGCAGCGCGTCGGCCGTCGGGACGGAGTGGTTGGCTCGCGCGTCCGCCGTCGCGCACCGCACCGTCGCAGCCAGCTCCTCGGTGGTGCGCACCTGTCCGTCGGCGCCCACCCGCCGCTCCGCCCGCGTCCGCGTGAACCACTGGTGCTGCGCGTCGGCGACGATCGTCGACCCGTCGTCGAAGGTCAGGCGGTAGCAGGGCCGGTCGACCATGACCTCGGTGGCGGCGACGACGCGCGTGACGGTGCCGTCGGCGGCGAGAAGCGCGTCGCCGGCCTGGACCTCCCCCATCGTCGTCCACCCCGTGGGGGTCGGCAGTGGCGTGTCGAGCGCGAGGGCCTTGCCGATGGCCGGGCGCGCGGCGATGACGATCATCTGCCCCGGGTGCAGGCCGTTCGTCAGCCGGTCGAGGTCCGCGAACCCCGTCGGCACGCCGATCATGCCCTCGCCGCGGTGGCCGGCCGCCTCGATCTCGTCGACCGTGCCGCCGATGATCTCCGACAGCGGCAGGTAGTCCTCCGACGCGCGCCGCTCGGTGACGGCGTAGACCTCGGCCTGCGCGTTGTTGACGAGCTCGTCGACGTCGCCGCCGTCGGTCGCGTAGCCGAGCTGGACGATGCGCGTGCCCGCCTCGACGAGCTTGCGCAGGATCGAGCGCTCGCGCACGATCCGCGCGTAGTAGCCGGCGTTCGCGGCCGTCGGCACGCCGGCGATGAGGGTGTGCAGGTACGGCGCGCCGCCGATGCGGGCGATCTCGCCGCGCTTGGTCAGCTCGTCGGAGACGGTGATGGCGTCCGCCGGCTCGCCGCGGCCGTACAGGTCGATGATCGCGTCGTAGATGACCTCGTGCGCCGGCCGGTAGAAGTCGGTGCCGCGGACCTGCTCGATGACGTCGGCGATCGCGTCCTTGCTGATCATCATGCCGCCGAGCACCGACCGCTCCGCGTCGAGGTCCTGCGGCGGCGTGCGGTCGAAGCCGCCGCCCCTGCTGCCGCTCTCCGCCGGCGGCGCGCCGAACTCGAGGTCCTCGATGGTCACCTGTCACCCACTCTTCGCTCGTCCCACCCGGTCGAACGCCTGTTCTACACGGAGCCGCTGACAGTGACCGCTGCCGGGAGCCGAGCTCCGCGGGCGCGACGGTCCGCACCTGTCCTGCGGAGAGTAGGCGCCGCCGTGGGCAGCCCCAAACGAGTGTGTGCACACACCGGTGGACAGCCTGTGGACGACGTGAGGACGCCTGTGTGCACAGGATGGGGACGAAGCTGTGGACAACGCAGATCACAGTGCCCCGACCCCCTGTTCACCGGCACTTACGCTGTGCACGTGCTGTGGAACCACATCCGTTCGCCTGAGGTCCACCTGGCGGACGCATGACCCGGCACCCGGACGCCCCGCCGCCCTCTCCGGCGCCCGACGACCTGCCCGCGTCGCCCGGTCGCGCGCCGCGCTCCCCCGGCGTCGACCGGCAGATCGTCGCCCTCGCCGTCCCCGCCCTCGGCGCGCTCGTCGCCGAGCCGCTGTTCGTCCTCGTCGACTCCGCGGTCGTCGGTCACCTCGGCACGGACGCCCTCGCGGGCCTCGCCCTCGCGTCCACGGTCCTCGTGACGCTCGTCGGCCTGTGCGTCTTCCTGGCCTACGCGACGACGGCGGCGGTCGCCCGCCGGCTCGGCGCCGGCGACGCGCGCGGGGCCATGCAGACGGGCGTCGACGGGCTCTGGCTCGGTGCGGGCCTCGGCGCCCTGCTGGCGGCCGCGGCGTGGCTGCTCGCACCGTGGCTCGTCGCGGCGCTCGGCGCCGACGGCGGCGTCGCGGAGCAGGCCGTGGCGTACCTGCGGTGGTCCACCCCCGGCCTGCCGGGGATGCTCCTCGTCCTCGCCGCGACCGGCGCGCTGCGCGGGCTGCAGGACACCCGCACGCCGCTCGTCGTCGCCGCGTCGGGCGCCGTCGCCAACGCGGTCCTCAACGTCGTGCTCGTGTACGGCGCGGGCATGGGCATCGCCGGCTCGGGTCTCGGCACGGCGGTCGCGCAGCTGGGGATGGCCGTCGCGCTCGTGGTCGTCGTCGTCCGCGGCGCCCGGCGCGTCGGCGCGGAGCTGCGTCCCGCGGCCGGCGGCATCCTCGCCAACGCGCGCGCGGGCGTCCCGCTGCTCGTGCGCACCGCGACGCTGCGCCTCGCGATCCTGCTCACCGTCTGGGTCGCGACCGGCCTCGGCGCCACCGCCCTCGCGGGTCACCAGGTCGTCAACGCCGTCTGGGGGCTCACCGCGTTCGCCCTCGACGCCCTCGCCATCGCCGCGCAGGCGCTCGTCGGCCACGCGCTCGGCGCCGCCGACGTCCCGCGCACGCGGGCCGTCCTGCGTCGCACGCTGCAGTGGGGCGTCGCCGCGGGCGCGGTGCTCGGCGTCCTCGTCGGCGCGCTCGCCCCCGCCTACGTCCGCCTGTTCACCGCCGACCCGGACGTGCGCCGGGCGGCCGTCGCCGGCCTCGTCGTCGCCGCCGTGGCGCTCCCGCTGGCCGGCTGGGTGTTCGTGCTCGACGGCGTCCTCATCGGCGCCGGTGACGGGCCCTTCCTGGCGTGGGCGGGCGTCGCCACCCTCGTCGCCTACGTGCCCGCCGCACTCGCCGTGCACGCGTGGGCGCCGCCCGTCGCCGCCGCGCTCGCGTGGCTGTGGGCGGCGTTCGCGGTGCTCTTCATGGGCGCCCGCGCGATGACGACCGGCTGGCGCGCCCGCGGCACGGCGTGGATGGTGACGGGGGTCTGAGTCGATCGGTCGACGCCACGTCCCGCAGGACGAGTCGTGTGAGGGGACGTGCGCGGCGGCCGGAGGTCCGGGGTCCGTCAGCCACGCGCGCAGGTGCGGCGACCGTCGCGACGGCGTCAGTCGCCTCCGCCGCCACCACCGCCGTCGCCGCCCCCGCCGCCGTCGCTCCCGCCCCCGTGGCCGCCGTCACCCGCACTGTCGTGCCCGTCACCGCGGCCGTGCCCTCCGGCGCCCGTTCCCGCGTCGCCGCCGTACGTGCCGCCGCCGTCCCCGCGCGCACCGCCCCGCCGGCGGCGTGCAGCCCCGTCGGCGCCGTCGCCCGACGCCTGCGCCTGCGACATCCACCCGATGCTCATCCCGAGGAAGACGAGGCCGATCACGAGGAACGGCAGACCGACACCGTCATCGAGCTGCGTCACGCCCACCGTGAAGAACACGATGCCGACGGGCAGGAACGCCGCGCCCTGCGCGACCTTCTTCTGCTTCTCCTCGGCCGGGCCGTCGAGCTCCGCGCTCTCGGGCGCCGCGCTCTCGGCCTCCGCGCCGGCCTGGGGCGCCGGCCGGTCCTGCTCGCTCATCGGGTGCTCCGTCCTCGTCCGGTGGGCCGTCGTGCACGCGGCCCTGGCGCGAGGTCAGGCCCGGCGAGCACCGGTGCGGCACCGTCCCGCGGCCGATCCGCACCCTCCCCCTCGGGACGGAGACGCCGCCGGGAACGACGAGGCCCCGCCCCGGACGGACCGGGACGGGGCCTCGTGCGACCTCGAGGAGGTCAGGTGCTGCTGATCAGGCGCCGACGACCCGGACGGTCACCGTCGCGGCGACCTCGGGGTGCAGGCGGACCTGCACCTTGTACTCGCCGAGCGACTTGATCGCCTGCGAGACCTCGATCTTGCGCTTGTCGACGGCGGGGGCGCCGGCGGCCTTGATGGCCTCGGCGATCTCCGCGGTCGTGACCGCGCCGAACAGGCGGCCGGACTCGCCGGACTTCGCCGTCACCGTGACGGGGTTCGCCTGCAGCGAGTCCCGGACGGCCTTGGCGTCGTCGAGCGACGCGATCTCGCGGGCCTTGCGGGCCTTGCGGATCGCGGCGACGTCCTTCTCGGCACCCTTGGTCCACGGCGTGGCCAGGTTGCGCGGGACGAGGTAGTTACGGGCGTACCCGTCCTTCACCTCGACGACGTCGCCGGGGGCACCGAGACCGGTGACCTCGTGGGTCAGGATGATCTTCGCCATGAGTCTCCCCTTCCTCAGCGCGCCGACGACGAGTACGGCAGCAGGGCCATCTCGCGGGCGTTCTTGACGGCACGCGCGATCGCGCGCTGCTCCTGGACCGACACGCCGGTGACGCGACGGGCGCGGATCTTGCCGCGGTCGGAGATGAACTTGCGGAGCAGAGCCGTGTCCTTGTAGTCGACCGTGTCGATCTTGGCGGCCTTCAGGGGGTTCTGCTTCTTCTTGGGCTTGCGGACGACGGGCTTGGCCATCGTGGTGCTCCTTGTCTGTGGAGCCCCGAGCGTTGCCGTGCTCGGGGATGTGAGTCTTCAGGGGGTGCGAGTGCCGATCAGAACGGGGGCTCGTCCGAGTAGCCGCCGCCGGACGACCCACCCGCGGGCGTCGCCCACGGGTCGTCGGCCTGGCCGGCGGAGGACGACTGGCCGCCCCCGTAACCGCCGCCGCCACTGCCGCCGCCGAACCCACCGCCGCCACCGCCACCGAAGCCGCCGCCACCGCCGGACCGCTGGGTCCGGGTGACCTTGGCCGTGGCGTAGCGCAGCGACGGGCCGACCTCGTCGACCTGCAGCTCGTAGACGGTGCGCTTCTCGCCCTCGCGGGTCTCGTAGGACCGCTGGGTGAGGCGCCCCGTCACGATGACGCGGGTGCCTTTGGTGAGGGACTCGGCGACGGACTCGGCCGCCTCCCGCCAGATCGAGCAGCGGAGGAACAGCGTCTCGCCGTCCTTCCACTCGTTGCTCTGGCGGTCGAACGTGCGCGGGGTGGACGCGACGGTGAAGTTCGCGACCGCGGCCCCGGACGGGGTGAAGCGCAGCTCCGGGTCCCCGGTCAGGTTCCCGATCACCGTGATGGTGGTCTCACCGGCCATGGCGGCCTCCTCGCTCGTTCCGACGGATCGACTGCGGCTGTGCCGCACGGGTGGGGTGCTGCCCGGACGTTAGCGCCGGGCACCCACACGCGGGGCTCAGACCTCGCGGCGCAGGACCTTGGTGCGCAGGACGACCTCGTTGAGGCCGAGCTGGCGGTCGAGCTCCTTGGCGGTCGCGGGCGACGCGGTGAAGTCGACGACGGCGTAGATGCCCTCGGCCTTCTTCTTGATGTCGTACGCGAGGCGACGACGGCCCCACACGTCCACCTTGTCGACGGTGCCACCCTCGGTCTTGACGACCGTCAGGTACTTGTCGAGCGACGGGGCGACGGTGCGCTCCTCGATCTCGGGGTCGAGGATGATCATGATCTCGTACTGACGCAGGCTCATACCCACCTCCTCTGGTCTTCGCGGTCACGGTCGGTCCGTGACAGGAGGGTCTCGTGCGTCTGCGTGCCCCTGCCCCGAGGTCGGGGTGGGGGCGCGCGGAACCGTCCGTGACGGACGGCAGCGGCCCAGCCTACCGGGTCGTGGACGCAGGACCTACCACGCCTGCGTCACGCCCCGGCGGCCGGGGTCAGCCGCCCTGGCCGCCCGGGGCCGGCTGCCCCGCGCCGGCGGTCTCCGTCGGCTGGGGCTGGGGCTGCTGCGTCTGCGTGGGCTGGGGCGTCGGCTGCGGCGGCGGGCCGCTCGAGACGACGATCGTCACGGTGGACCCCACCCCGACGGTCGCGCCCTCGCCCGGCTCCGCGCGGATGACGCGCCCCGCCGGGACGCTCGTCGACCGCTCGGACGTCACGCTGGGCACCAGGTTCGCCGCGAGCACGGCGCCGCTGGCGTCCGCCTCGGTGCGCCCCACGAGCCCGCCGGGCACCTGGACCTCGGTCGGCGCCTCCTCGGTCGGCTCCGGCGCGGCGGTCTCCGTCGGCGTCGCCGTGGCCGTCGCCGTGGGCTTGCGGCCCACGTTCGCACGGGCCGGGAACTCCTGGACCTCGGTGTACTCGGGCTGCGCGAACACCTTCTCCATGTAGGACGCCCACAGGGCCGACGGGTACGACCCGCCGGTGACCTCGCGGACGCCGCCCCACGGCGTGATGGTGACGAGCGACTTGTCGTCGTCGGCGAGCTGCGACAGCGAGACGGCGGTCGCGAGCTGCGGCACGTAGCCGACGAACCACGCCGACTTGTTCTCCGAGGACGTGCCGGTCTTGCCGGCGATCGGGCGGCCGAGCGGCTTCACGTTGCGCTCCGCCGACCCGCGCTCGACGACCTGCGTCATCGCGTAGGTCGCGTCGGCCATCACCTCGGGCCGGAACGCCTGGTCGCCGGTGGTGTCCGGCGTGTAGGCGACGGAGTCGTCCGTGTTGAGGACCGTCTGCACGATGTGCGGCGCGCGGTGCACGCCCTGCGCGGCGAACGTCGCGTACGCGCCCGCCATGTCGAGCGGGTGCACCGCGTCGGCGCCGAGCACGTTGGACGGCTCGAGCGTCGGCTCGGTCGTGATGCCGGCCTTCTTCGCGACCTCGGCCGTCGACTGCGGCCCGACCTCGAGGTTGAGCTGCGCGTAGACCGTGTTCACCGAGTCGGCGGTGGCCGCGGCCAGGTCGATGCGCCCGAAGTCCTGGTTGCCGAAGTTGCGGACGTCGACCTCGCCGCCGCCCCACGCGTCGAAGCGCTGCGGCGACCGGCCGTCGTACGCCGTCCCGAGGCCGATGCCCTTCTCGAGCCCGGCGACGAGCGTGAACGGCTTGAACGTCGAGCCGGCCTGGATGAGGTCGAACGTGGCGGTGTTGCGGGAGTCCGCGAGGTAGTCCGGCCCG
>NZ_JBFTEP010000125.1:0-10613 GCF_047229365.1 Cellulomonas pasadenensis
GCCGACGTCCGCACGGCCGCGCTGGCGCGCGCGTGGGCGCGCACGGAGGCCGTGCTGAAGGCGCGCCGGACGGGGCTGCGGACCGACCCGGCCGACGTGGACGTCCGCCGCGACCGCGTCCGCGTGCCGGGCTCGCGGACGCCGGTGCGCGTGCACGACCTGCCGCTGCGTGACCTGCCGGTCGGCGCCGCGGTCGTCGGCGCCGTGGCGGTCGATCCCCCGCCGGGAGGCGGCACGCCCGTCGACCGCCTCCGCACGGCCGTCCGCGGCGGCATGACCGTGAGCGTGCACGACGGGTCGGCGCTGCTCGCCGTGTGCACACCGCGGTGAGGCGCGCCGGGCGGCGGCCCGAGGGTCAGCGCGCGGCCGGCAGCGGCGGGAGCGCCGGGCGGTCGAGCCACGCGGCGAGCAGCGCGGTGACGTCCGCCGCGAGCGCGTCGCCGCCCGCCGCCCGCGCGTGCTCGTCCGCGAGCGCCCGCAGGTCGTCCGTCGTGGCGGTCGCGTGCGCGTGCCGGTCGGTCCACGCCCGGACGAGCCCGAGGAAGGCGGGCGTCCCGAGCGTGGTGCGCAGCGCCTGCAGCGTGAGCGCGCCCCGCTTGTAGACGCGGTCGTCGAAGAGGCGCGCGTAGCCGGGGTCCGCGAGGACGAGGTCCTGCGGCCGGGCGCGCAGCCGGGCGTGCCACGTGCGGGCGAGGGTCGCGGCGTCGGGGCCGCCGGACGCCTCCGACCACCACCACTCCGCCCAGCAGGCGAAGCCCTCGTTGAGCCAGATGTCCCGCCACGTGCCGACGCCGACGCTGTTGCCGAACCACTGGTGGGCGAGCTCGTGCGCGACGAGCCGGCCGTCGTCGTCGGGTCCGGCGAGGTGGTTCGCCCCGAACACGGACACGCCCTGCGCCTCGACCGGGATCTCGAGGTCGTCGGCCGTGCACACGAGCGTGTACGTGCCGAACGGGTAGGGCCCGAACGCGTCCGCGAAGCACCGCAGGAGCGCCGCGTGGTGCGCCAGGCGCCCGCGCACGGCGGGCACGAGCGCCGCGGGCACGAGCGCCCGCTGGGGCGCCGGTCCGTCGCCGAGCGGCACCTCCTCGTAGCGGCCGACCTGCACGGTCGCGAGGTAGGTCGGCGTGGGGCGGCGCTCCTCGTGCACCCACGTCGTGGTGCTCGCGCGCGCGCGCCGGTCGACGAGGACGCCGTGGGCGAGCGCGCGGTACGGCTGGTCCACCGTGAGCGCGGTCCGGTACGTCGCCTTGTCGTCGGGCCGGTCGTTGCACGGGAACCAGGACGGCGCGCCCGTGGGCTGGCTCGCGACCAGGGCGCCGTCCTCGAGCTCCTCCCAGCCGACCGTCCCCCACGGGCTGCGCACGGGCTGCGGCGTGCCGCCGTACGCGACGACGAGGGTGAGGCGCGTGCCGGCCGGCACCTCGCGCGCGAGCCGCAGCGCGAGCCGGCCCCCGCGGTGCGTCCACCGGGCGAGCCGCGTGCCGGCGACCGTCACCTTCTCGACCGCGAGGCCCGCGAGGTCCAGCGTGAGGACGTCCGTGGCGGCGCGCGTCTCGACCGTGAGCGTCGCCGTGCCGCGCAGGCGGTTCGGCGCGACGCGGTACGTCAGGTCGAGGTCGTAGTGGGCGACGTGGAAGGCCGGGTCCCCGTGCCCGGTGGCGTACCGGTCGTCCGGCGGTGCGACGGGCGCGGCCGCGCTCACGCGGGCACCGGGGCGGTGCGCCACGGCGCGATCGGGTTGCCGACCCAGCGCGACCCGGCGGGCACCTGCTCACCGCGCAGCACGAGGGACGCGGGCCCGACGGTGGCGCCCGCGCCGATGCCGGCGGCCGGCAGCACGACGCCGTGCGCCCCGAGGGTCGCGCCGTCGCCGAGCGTCACGGTGTCGAGGCTCATCACGCGGTCGTGGAAGAGGTGGGTCTGCACGACGCACCCGGGCCCCACGGTCGCCCCGTCACCGAGCCGGACGAGGTCCGCCTCCGGCAGCCAGTACGACTGGCACCACACGCCCCGCCCGATCCGGGCACCGAGCCCGCGCAGCCACCACACCAGCGCGACGGTACCCGTGACCGCGTCCGCGAAGTACGGCGCGGCCAGCATCTCGGTGAACGTGTCCGCCAGCTCGCCGCGCCAGACGGCCGCGCTCCACAGCGGGTGGTCCGCGGTGCGGTGGCGGCCGGCGAGCAGCCACTTGGCGACGACGGTCACGACCGCCGCGACGACGCCGGTGCCGAGCAGCACGACGCCGCCCACGAGCACGGCGGCACCCCAGCCGGCGGTGAGCACCACGGCCTGGAGGACGAGCGCCGTGGCGAGCCCCAGCGTCCCGACGAGCAGCGCCGGCACCACGCGGGCGACCTCGACCGCCGCCCGCGCCCGGCGCAGCCGCGCGGGCGGGTCGTACGTGCGGGCCGGGTCGTCCAGGGTCGCCGCGCGGGGCAGCAGCGCCGGCGGGCTGCCGAGGTAGCTCGACCCGGCGCGCGTGCGGTTCGGCGTCGCCGACAGCACCGCGACCAGGCCGTTCTTCGGCACGGCGCGGCCCGGGGCGGTCATCCCGGAGTTGCCGAGGAACGCGCGGCGGCCGACCTTCGCCGCGGCCACGCGCAGCCACCCGCCGCCGAGCTCGTACGGGGCGACCATCGTGTCGTCGGCGAGGAACGCGCCGTCCTTGACCCGCATCATCGTCGGCAGGCCGACCACCGTGGAGATCTCCGTGCCGGCGCCGACGCGGGCGCCGAGCAGCCGCATCCACGTGGGCGTGAGCACGGACGAGTACACCGGGAACAGCGTCGTGCGGGCCGTGTCGGTGAGCCGCTGCGTGGTCCAGGCGCGCAGGCCCTGGCCCGAGCGCACGGGATGGTAGCCCTCGACGAGGCCGCGGCCGAGCAGCCGCACGGACACGACGACGAGCAGGGCGTACAGCGCGTAGGCGAGCAGCCCCGCCGGCACGCTCGCGAGGAGCGCGGGGGCGACCGCGTCGGCGAGCGTGGGCGTCCCGCGCACGGCGGCGCCGACGACGACCAGGCCGGCGGCCACGGAGACGACGGGCAGCACCGCGACGAGCGCCCCCGCGAGCGCGTACGCGCACGTCCAGAGGCCGGGACGCACGCCGACCGCGGGTCGCCGGGCCGGCCACGGGTGCCGCGCCTCGTGCGCCCGCGCGGCGGGCGAGCCGGTCCAGTACTCGTCCTCGCCGGTCGCCCCGTGCACGGCGGAGCCCGCGGCGACGTCCGTGCCGGCGCCGACGTGGGCGCCCGGGTAGAGCACGCTGCGCGCACCGACGGTCGCGCCGGCGCCGATCGTCACGTGCCCGACGTGCACGACGTCGCCGTCCACCCAGTGACCCGACAGGTCGACCTCGGGCTCGACGGCGCAGCCGCGCCCGAGCGTGAGCATGCCGGTGACGGGCGGCACGGAGTGCAGGTCGACGTCGCGTCCGAGCCGCACCCCGAGCGCGCGGGCGTACAGGCCCACGAACGCCGCGGTCGTCGGCGTGAGGGCACCGAGCTGCTCGGCGAGCCGCTCGGCCGCCCACAGCCGCAGGTGCACCGACCCGCCGCGCGGGTACGTGCCCGGGCCGACGCCCGCGAGCAGCAGGCGTGCGCCGAGCGCGGTGAGGCCCAGGCGCCCGACCGGGCTGATCGTCAGCAGCCAGCCGGCGGCGACCCACCACCAGGAGACCGGCGGCAGCCACGGCAGCGGCGCGACGAGGTCCGCGGCGTTCGCGAGCGCCGCGAGGACGGTGAGCCACCGCAGCGCGACCAGCCCCCGCAGCGGCAGGAGCGCGAGCAGCTGCACGGCCTGGCTCCCGGCGGGCACGGGCCGCACGGGCGCGGTGCGTGCCGCCTCGGCGGGCTCCGCGCCGAGGTCCGGCCACGTCGCCTCCAGGTGGACGGCCAGGTCGCCGACCGCGGGGTGCGCGTACACGTCCGCGACGGTCGCCTCCGGGTAGCGCGCACGCAGCGCGGAGACGAGCTGCGCGGCCGTGAGCGAGCTGCCGCCGCGCTGGAAGAAGTCGTCCTGCGCGTCGGCGGGGTGCACGCCGATGACGTCGGCCCACTGCTGCCCCACCCACGCCGCGGTGCCGGTGAGGCCTGCGCCGGCCGGCGCCTCCCCCGCACCGGGGACCGGCCACGGCAGCGCGTCGCGGTCCACCTTGCCGGAGGTGCGCGTGGGGATGTCGTCGACGGCCGCGAGCAGCGGCACCATCGACCCGGGCAGGACGGCGCGCAGCCGCCCCAGCAGGTCGGGCGTGTCGAGCGGGCCGCCGTCGGCGGGCACGACGTACCCCACGAGCAGCGCCGCGCCGGTGGCCGAGCGACGGACGGCGGCCGCGGCGCCCACGACGCCGGGCAGCGCCAGCAGGGCCGCGTCGACCTCGGCGAGCTCGATGCGGTGGCCGTTGACCTTGACCTGGTCGTCGGCGCGCCCGACGAACACGAGCCCCGCGGCGTGCCGCTCGACGAGGTCGCCGGTGCGGTAGGCACGGTCCCACCCCAGCCCGGGCGCGGCGGCGAACCGCGCGGCGTCCAGATCGGGGTCGAGGTACCGCGCGACGCCGACGCCGCCGATGACGAGCTCGCCCGTCCCGCCCTCGGCGACCTCGGTGCCGTCGGGCCCCACTACCGCGAGGTCCCACCCGTCGAGGGGCAGCCCGATGCGCACGCGCTCGCCGGGCACGAGCGGCGCGGCGCACGCGACGACCGTCGCCTCGGTGGGGCCGTAGGTGTTCCACAGCTCGCGGCCGGGCCCGGCCAGGCGCGCGGCCAGCTCCGGCGGGACGGCCTCGCCGCCGAAGATCAGCAGCCGCACGCCCGCGAGCGCGTCGGCCGGCCACAGCCCGGCGAGCGTCGGGACGGTCGACACGACGCTGATCTCCCGCTCGACGAGCCACGGGCCGAGCTCGGTCCCGGCGCGCACGAGCGAGCGCGGCGCGGGCACGAGCGTCGCGCCGTGCCGCCACGCGAGCCACATCTCCTCGCACGACGCGTCGAACGCGACGGACAGGCCGGCCAGCACGCGGTCGCCCGGGCCGAGCGGTGCGTCCTGGAGGAACAGGCGCGCCTCGGCGTCGACGAACGCGGCGGCGCTGCGGTGCGACACCGCCACGCCCTTGGGGCGCCCCGTGGACCCGGACGTGAAGATCACCCACGCGTCGTCGTCCGGCGCGGGCGCCGCGGGCCGCGCGCCGCGCCCCGGCACGGGCGTCCCGTCCGGCCGCACCGGGTCGGGGCCGTCGCCGAGCACGACCCGCACGCCGGCCTCGCCGAACACCTGCCGCGCGCGGTCGTCGGGGTCGTCGGCGTCGACGGGCACGTAGGCGGCGCCGGCGCGCAGCACCGCCAGCACGGACAGGTACAGGCCCACGGTCCCCGACGTCGCGCGGACGCCCACGCGGTCCCCCGGGGCGACGCCCGCCGCCGCGAGCCGCTCGGCACGCAGGCGTACCGCCTCGTCGAGCGCCGCGTACGTGAGCACCTCGTCGCCGTCGTCGATCGCCACGGCCGCCGGGTGCCGGCGCACGGTCTCGGCGAAGACGTCCACGAGGGTGCGCGGCAGGGGCGCGCGGTGCGCCGCGCGCAGCGGGTCGGCGACGGGGGCCTGGGTGGTCACGGGTCGTCTCGCTCCTGCCCGGGCGCGTTGCTGCACCCGTCGCTCGTCCGGTCGGCGCGGGATGCTCGCACACGCCGGTGAACGGCAGGCGGACGCCGGGCGACCGGCGGGGGCGGCGCTACTTGATCGCGCCCTGCGTGACGCCCGCCATGACCCAGCGCTGCGTGAACAGGTAGACGAGGATCGCGGGCGCCATCGCCATGAGGTACGACGCGAACGCGACGTTGTAGTTGCTGCTGAACTGCGTCTGGAACACGCTCTGCAGCACGGGCAGCGTCTGCAGCGTCGAGTCGGCCGTGATGAGCGACGGCATCATGAAGTCGTTCCACGAGGCGAGGAACGCGAAGATCGCGACCGTCGCGCTCATCGGCGCCATCATCGGGAACACCACGCGGCGGAACACGCCCCACGTCGACGCCCCGTCCAGGCGCGCGCTCTCCTCGAGCTCCTCGGGCAGCGAGCGGATGAAGGCCGTGAACAGCAGCACGCTGAACGACAGCTGGAACATGACGTGCAGCAGCGCGACGCCCACGGGGTTCGCCAGCCCGACCATGCCGGTGAGCTTCACCTGCGAGAGCGCCAGAACCGGGAACGGCAGGAACATCGCCGCGAGCAGGTAGAAGAAGGACCAGCGGAACAGCCTGTGGTCCCAGTTGCGGGCGATCGCGTACGCGGCCAGCGAGCTCAGCGCGACCGTGCCCACGACGGTGACGGCGGTGACGAACACCGAGATCGCGAAGCCGCGCGGGAAGTTGGTGAGGCGCCACGCCTCGACGAACCCCTCGATGCTGAACGGCGACGGCAGCGCGAACACACGCCCGTCCACCGACTGCGCGGTCGTCTTGAACGCCATCGACAGCGTCGCGTACAGCGGCAGGAACACCGCGACCGAGCACACGACCAGCGCGACGGTCGCGCCGCGGTTCGGGTGCTCCTCCTCGCCGCCCGACCGGGTGAACCGGCGCCGCCGGCGCACCGGCACCTGCGCGGGCGCCGTCGTGGTGAGGGTCTGCTGGGTCATCACACCGCCGCCTTCCCGCGCGTGAGGCGCAGCTGGAGCACCGCCAGCACGACGGCGATGAGGAAGAAGATCGTCGCGTTGGCCATCTGGTACGCGTAGTCGCCGCCGGTGAAGCCGGAGAAGATCGTCATCGCCACGCTGCGCGTCGCGGTGCCGGGGCCGCCGTTCGTCAGGCCGACGATGATGTCGTAGGCGTTGAGGAAGTTCTTGAACCCGATGACGAGGTTGATGAGCACGTACCCGGCGACCAGCGGGAGCGTGATCGACCGCAGGCGCCGGGCCGCGGACGCGCCGTCCATCGCCGCCGCCTCGTACACCTCCCCCGGGATCGACAGGATGCCCGCGATGTAGATGAGCAGCGCCGACGGGATCGCCTGCCACGCCGTCACGATCACGATCGTCGTCCACGCCAGGTCGGGGTCCGCCAGCAGGCTCTGCTCGAGCGGGCCCAGGCCGAGCGCCTGCCCCAGCTGCGGCAGCGAGTTGGAGAACAGGAAGTTGAAGACGTACGCGATGACGATGCCCGAGATCACCATGGGCAGCACGAACACCGCCCGCAGCGCGACCTTGGCGCGGATCCGCGACGTCAGCAGCACCGCCAGCAGGAAGGCGACGACGTTGACGACGAGGACCGTGACGAGCGCGAAGCCGATCGTGAACCCGTACGACCCGAGGATCGCCGGGTCCGACGCGAGCGCCACGTAGTTGGTCAGCCCGGTGAACGAGAACTCCCCGAACCCGACCGAGTCCGTGAAGCTCAGCGTGATGCCCATGACCGCGGGCACCGTGATCGCGAGCGTGAACAGGACCAGCGCCGGCACCAGGAACAGGTAGTACGTGCGGTTGACCGTCGGCCGACGGTCGCGCCGCGGTGCCGCCGCGGCGCGGGACGTCCCGGGCGGGGCGGCTGCGGTCGTGGCCATGGGGACCTCCGGTCGTCGAATGCGTCAGGAGCGGAACGCCAGGCGTGCCCAGTCGGCGTCGAGCGTGCGCAGCACCGGCAGCGGGTCGGCGCCCGACGCGAGGGTCTGCGCGTAGTTCTGCAGCGGGATCGACTGCGGCACGAGCTGCGACGCGCCGAGGTAGAACGCGGCGCGGTCGTAGTACTCGCGCAGCTCGACGAGCGTCGGGTCGGTCACCGGCGGTGCGTCGGTCGTGACGCCGAAGCCGAGGTTGTCCGCGTTGTACGTGTCGATGATCTCGGGCTGCATGAGGAAGGACAGGAACTCGCGCGCCGCCTCCTTCTTGGTGGAGCCCTCCGGGATCCACAGCGCGAGGTCCACGTTGACGCGCACCTTGCGGTCCGCCGGGTCGTCCGTCACCGGGAGCGGGAACGCGCCGACGTCGAGGTCGGGGTTGGTCTTCGCGATCTCGGTGAGGGCCCAGGGGCCCTGCAGGTACATCGCGGCCGCGCCGTTCGCGAACGCGAGGTTCCCGTCGCCGTAGCCGCGGCTCGCCGCGTCCGGGTTCGTGTACGCGACGATCTGCTGCATCCGCTCCACGGGCTCGCGGAACTGCTGCTGGAACGCGACCGGGGAGTCGGGTCCCACGTCGTCGCCCTGCGCCTTGAGGTCCGTGAAGAACTCCGTCGTGTCGAGCATGCCGCCGACCGAGTAGTCGAAGTGGCCCTGCGCGATGGTCCACGGGTCGCGGAACGTGCTGTAGACCGGCGTCACGCCCGCCGCCCGGAGGGTGTCGCAGACCCCGAGGAACTCGTCCCACGTCGTCGGCGGCGTCAGGCCGTGCTCGGCGAAGATCGTGCGGTTGTAGAGGACCGCGGCGGCCATGAGCGAGTACGGGATGACGCTCGTGCGGCCGGGGTAGGTGGCGGTGACCTCGACGAGCGGCAGGAGGTCGGGGCGGATCCGCGCCGCCTCGGGCATGTCGCCGAGGTCGCTCAGCGCGCCGCGCTCGACGTACCGGGAGATCTCGAAGTTGTAGTTGAGCAGGCCCAGGTCCGGCGGCGTCTCGCGGACGAACGAGCCCGCCAGGTTCGACGTCGCGTCGTGCCGCACCCGCACCCGCGACTGCGCCTCGTGGAACTGCTGGATGAGCTCGTCGAAGTAGCCGATCACCTCGGGCTTCGACTGGAAGAAGACGATCTCCGTGGTGCTGCCGCCCGACGGGGCCGCGCACGAGGCCAGGGCCGCGGTCGCGCCGGCCGCACCGAGGCCGCGCAGGAAACCGCGCCGCGTCAGGTCCACGGACCCGAGGGGTCGCTGTCCGTCCACGTCTTCGTCTCCCTCGTCGAAGTCGCGCGAGGCACCGGTGCGCACCCGGCCCGTCGTCGTGCGGCCCGGGCGTGCGCGCCGCCCTCACCGTCAGCGTGGCACGAGGTGCCGCGACGCACATCCGGACGCCGTGCCGGTCGGGACCCGCCGGTCGGGACGCCCGGGCGCACGCCGGCGCGCGGCACCGCGCACACTGGTCGCGTGAGCGGGCCCCACCGGTACGACGTCGAGATCCTCCACCTGCTGGTCTCCCCCGAGCACGCCTACTTCGGCCGCCCCCGCGACGGCGCCGCCGACGTGCCGAGCACCGACGCCGAGCGCGCCGAGGTCGTCGCCGGCAAGGGCATCGTCGGCGACCGGTTCTTCGGCAGGGCCGCGCACATGGACGCCGCCGTCACGCTGTTCGCCGTCGAGGCCCTCGACGCGATCGCCGCCGAGCTCGGTGCCGGGCCGTTCGACCCGCTGCTCACGCGCCGCAACGTGGTCCTGCGCGGCGCCGAGCTCGCCCCGCTGCTCGGCGAGGAGGTCGTCCTGGAGTCCGGCGGCAGCAGCGTGCGCCTGCGCGTCGGCCGGCCCGCGAACCCGTGCGCGTGGATGGACCGCGTCCTCGCACCCGGCGCGCACGCCGCGATGCGCGGCCGCGGCGGCGTGCGGTGCATGCCGCTGAGCGACGGCGTGCTGCACCGCGGGCCCGCGGTCCTCGTCAGCCCGGTGCCGCTCGACCCGGCCCGCGCCGGCGCCGCGGTGCGCCGCCTCCCGTCCCGCCTCCCATGACCCCGGGTGCGCCGCGGCCCTGACCACCCCGTCGACGAGGTCGCCCGACGGTGAGGCGGCCGGCCCTCGCCGAGGTCGGCGGTCCGACGCCGAGGTCGGCGGTCCGACGCCGACGTCGCCGGTCCGGGCCGGCGACCTCGGGACCGCACAGGCGATCTCGGCGCGGCAGGGGGTACCGGGCGCCCCGGCCGCCGCACGTATGCCGACCTCGTCGGGCGTGTGCCACCTCGTCAGTCGCACGGCGACCTCGTCAGGTGTGCGTCGACCTCGTCAGGGAGAGGAGACGAGGTCGGAGCACATCGGACGAGCTCGACGCCCCGCGCCGTCGTCGTCGGACCGAGCCGACCCGGTGCGCGGCCCTGCTCGGCCCCACCTGACGCCGAGGTCGCCGGTTCGACGGTGAGGTCGGCGGTTCGGGACGGCGACCTCGGCATCGCACAGGCGATCTCGGCGCGGCAGCGGGTACCGGCCTCCCTGGCGCCCCGCGCACGCCGACCCCTCAGGTGCCGTTCGTCAGGTGTCGTCGACCTCGTCAGGTGTGCGTCGACCTCGTCAGGGAGAGGAGACGAGGTCGGAGCACATCGGACGAGCTCGACGCCCGAGCCGGTGCGCCGCACCGAGCCCGTTCCGCGCCGACCCTGCTCCCCCTGACGCCGAGGTCGGCGGTTCGACGGTGAGGTCGCCGGTCCTGGACGGCGAGCTCGGGGTCGGACCGGCGAGCTCGGGAACGGGAGGGAGCTCGGCGAGGGGCTGCCGGCCGGGTGCGGCGCCGGTGGGGGTGGGCAGGCTGCGGTGGCGGTGGTAGACCGGACTCCCGGCGCACATCTCGCCACAGGGGGCCGTCATGCGCACACCGTCGTCGCTCGCCCGTCCGTCCCGCCGAGCCGGCCGACCCGTCCGACCGTCGGCTCGTCCGCCGGTCCGTCCCGCGGGCGTCGTCGCCGCGGCCGCCCTCGCGCTCGCCGCCGGCG